>NZ_LOQF01000007.1 GCF_001517935.1 Sneathia sanguinegens | reverse complement strand
GTTTTTTTTTTTTTTTTTTTGAGAGTAGAAATACCTAAACCAAATGGTGTTGTACGTAATCTTGGAATACCAATAATAAGACCAAATCACAGAGAACAGCAAGCAATAGTGAAATTACTTGAGTATTTCAATGACGGGAAAATCTATGTTGTAGATATAGACCTAGAGAAATTCTTCGATAATGTTCCACAAGATAAACTTATGACCCTAGTTCATAATCTCATAAACGACCCAGACACAGAATCTCTAATTAGGAAATACCTTAAATGCAGGAGTAATGGTAAATGGGAAATATGAAGAGACAACTAAGGGGAACACCACAAGGAGGAAATCTATCACCACTTTTAAGTAATATAATGCTGAATGAATTAGACAAAGAACTAGAGTCAAAAGGACTAAACTTTGTAAGATATGCAGATGACTGCATAATTGCAGTAGGAAGTAAAGCATCAGTCAATAGAGTAATGGCATCAGTAACAAAATGGATAGAAAAGAAACTAAGACTATAAGTAAATGTAACAAAATCTAAAGTCACAAATCCAAGGAAATTAAAATATTTAGGATATGGCTTTTGGAAAGACAAAACAGAATGGAAAGCAAGACCACACTAAGATTCAGTTAAAAGATTCCAGAGGATCAAGTAATTAGAGGGTGGATAAACTATTTTAGAAGAGGGAATATGAAGTATGCATTGAAAAGGATAGATGGGCACCTTAGGAGAAGGATGAGAATAATTATATGGAAACAGTGGAAAACAAGAGAAAAGAGAATATGGGGTCTTTGAAAATTTGGGATACCAATGTGGATGGCGAAACAGTCAGCAGGATTTGGAGACCATTATCAATCGGTATCCCAAACAATAGGATTTCTTTAGTTAAGTATATATTAAACTATTTAATCTAAAATTTTGTTGGGTTTAAATTAAAAAAATGATATAATTATTCCTATAAATGACATAAATCGAGGAGGTATGTATGTTTAAAGTGAAGAAAATAAATCTTTTAATAATAGCAGGACTTATTTGGTGTGTAGCAGGTTTTAATGTTGCAAGATTGGGTGTAATTTCATATATGGGTATTGAGAGTAAGTGGTATCTTTATCTTTTATCTTTTATAATTTTTATAATATTTGGGTCAATGTTTTATAAAATGAGCCAAAAGCATACTGAAAGAATATTGAGCTATGATGACTATGTAGCATTTTGGAATTTTTTTGATGTTAAGTCATATATTATAATGATAATTATGATGGGTGGAGGAATAGGCTTAAGGGTACTAAAAATTTTACCGGAATATTTCGTTGCATTCTTTTATTCAGGCTTAGGTTGTGCTCTTCTAATAGCAGGAATAATATTTATAAAAAATTGGGCATTATTAATACGAGGGGATGTATAAGTTGTTGTTTTTTTACAATTCAACAACCCTATCCCCAATAACTATACCATACACTTTATTTTCTTTTGTAAGTAGAGAAAAGGGAACATTTTTAAAAGGTATTGTTTTATCTATTCCATTTTCTAAAATGTTGACAAAGCAATTTTCTTTTTTTGGGGTGTATTCAAAATTTTCTTTTGTAGTATAAACTAACTTGTGCATATCAGAAATTAAAAATTGAGGTCTATTATCTTTTAAAATATCATTTTTATCAAAATAAACACAATCAATATAAACATATACCAAATCCTTTGTTCGTGATATATTTTCTTCTTTTATATCAAATAAAAAATTAACACTAAATTTAGATATTAATATTTTTTTAAAATTTGCATTATTGTTAGGCATTACAAGAAAAAGCTTTTTATCTATTTTTAATAGAAAACATAATGTATCTAATGTATTTTTATCATTAATTAATTGTGCATTATATAAATTATTCATAAAATCACCACCTTTATTAGTATAATGCAATATAGCCTAAAAGTCTATATAATTTCACTTCTTCATTTTTCTTACTTCTCGAGGAAATATACCCATATATCTTTTATAGTAAGTGCTGAATTTGCTAGGAGAAAGATAACCTACAGATTTTGCTATTTCTCGTATTTTTATGTCTGTGTTAATTAGTAGCATTTCTGCCATCTTCATTCTCTTTCTTTGCGTGTATTCTGTTATTGTTTGCCCATATTTTTCTTTAAAGAGCTTTTTTAGCTTAGTTCCACTCATCATTGAAATTTTTTCTAAAATATTTTGAGAAATATCTTTTGAAAAATTATCATCTAAATATTTTGAGACATTTTCAAGGCATTCTTCATCATCAGGAAATAACTTAAAATTTTTTCTATTTAGATATGTGTCGATAATTACACTTAACCATTCATTAACTTTTGCATTGAAGAAAAATTTAGCAGCAAGAGATTCCTTTTTGCAATTTAAAATATCAAAAGCAATAGGTTCTAATACTTTTGTTAGTATAGTTTGATTAGATAAAAATATTTCTGAATAAAAAGTCTTGGAATCAATATTTAAGGCTTTAAGTTTTCTTTCTAATACTTCTCTTTTAAAACCAATAGAAACAGATAAATAGTATGAATTTTCGTGTAGTATAAAGCGAAAATCTTTAGTCATATTATCAAAATCAAGAGAGTATAAAGAATTAGAACTTAGAGTTTGGTAGGGGCTAAATTTCTCGCCTTTTGCATTAATTAAATAGCAAGTGTATATAGAAATGTAGTTAGAAATATTATATATTTTATTTGAAATTATTTGTTTTTTTATAAAAAAGTCATGTATATCGATAATGAATTCATCGGTTTGATAAAACCAATAAACCCCTTTGATTTCTTGTGTGTCCAAATTAAAAGAGTGACCAACTCTTGAATATTTTGTATTATCTAAATTTTCATCAGTATCCATATATTTTTTTACAAAATCATAGTAATTCATATGTAACCTCCAAAATATCCTGATTAGACATTAATCCTTTTAGACATATCTAAGTAAAATTATTGCATTTATTATTATATAAGATATATAATAAAAGAGCAAGAGAAACAAATTTAGTCTATTTAGAATAGAGAAGGAGGGACATATGTTTATTTATAGAAAGCTTTTTGCATATGTTAAAGAAAAGAAGCATTTTATACTTCTTGCAATATTTTTTTCTGTAGTGTCTGCTTTTTTAACAGTTTTTGCCTATTATTATATCTATAAATTTCTATGTGATTTAATAATGCAAAATAAGTTAGAAAATTCAAAATATTTAGCCATAAGAACGGTCGTTTTTTTAATACTTGGGGCAATAGCATATAGTATATCGGGAGTTTTTTCACATTTAGTCGGATTTAGATTAGAAACTAATTTAAGAAAAAAGGGAATAGAAGGGCTTAGTAAGTCTAGTTTTAGATTTTTTGATTTAAATCCTTCTGGAAAGGTTAGAAAAATATTAGACGATAATGCAGCACAGACACATCAAGCTGTAGCACATATGATACCAGACAGTTCACAAGCATTTATTATACCAATATTGACTATGGTTTTAAGTTTTGTTGTAAATATTAGAGTAGGTATTATTTTAGTTTTATTAACAATAATTTGTGGTGGAATATTAGCAGCTATGATGGGTGAGTCAAAATTTATGGAAATATATCAAAAATCATTAGAAAAATTAAGTGCTGAATCTGTGGAATATGTTAGAGGTATGCAAGTTATTAAAATATTTGGAATGAAAGTTAAATCATTTAAAAATTTATACAAGTCTATCAAAGATTACTCTAAATATGCTTATGATTATTCAAATTCTTGTAAAAAAGCATATGTTTGGTACCAATGGATATTTTTCGGACTTATATTAATTTTGATTATACCGATAGTATTTATGTTACCAATTCTTGGTAATTTAAAAGTACTTTTAATAGATCTAATAATGACTTTATTTTTAAGCGGAGTTATTTTTGTATCATTTATGAGAATAATGTGGTTTTCAATGTATATTTTTCAAGCTAATTATGCAGTTGATAGTTTAGAAAAATTGTATGAAAGTATGCAAAAAGATAAGTTAGAACATGGAAGCTTAGAAAAATTTGAAAATTATGATATAGAGTTCGCTAATGTAACCTTTTCATATGATAAAAAAATAGTATTGAAAGATTTATCATTTAAATTAGAAAGTGGTAAATATTATGCCCTAGTTGGAAGTTCGGGTTCAGGTAAATCAACAATAGCAAAGCTTATTTCAGGCTTTTATAGAGTAGATAATGGATGTATAAAGATAGGTGGAAAATCTATAGAACAATATACTGAAAAAAGTATTGTAGATGCTATATCATTCGTATTTCAAGATGCTAAAATGTTTAAAATAAGTATATTTGAAAATGTTTTGCTTGCAAAATCAAATGCTAGTAGAGAAGAAGTTATGAATGCATTACATTTAGCTGGTTGTGATACAATATTAGAAAAATTTAAAGATAGAGAAAATACAATAATAGGTTCAAAGGGAGTTTATCTTTCAGGTGGGGAAGTACAAAGAATAGCTATAGCTCGTGCAATTTTAAAGAATTCAAATATTATTATCCTAGATGAAGCCTCAGCTTCAATAGATCCAGAAAATGAATATGAGCTACAAAGAGCTTTAAAGAATTTAATAAATGGTAAGACTGTTATAATGATAGCTCATAGATTAACAAGTATTAGAAAAGTCGATGAAATATTAGTGATAGAAAATGGACAAATTGTTGAAAGAGGTAGCGATAAAGAATTAATGTCAAAGGATACAAAATACAAAAAGTTACAAGAAAAATTTGATAGTGCAAATGAATGGAGGGTAGAAAATGAAGGAGTATTATAAGAGAAAATTTTCTCTTACAGATGAAGGAGCAAAAAAAGTAACAAAATCTACTATGCTTTCATTTATTGTGTATGTAATTAATATGTTACCTGCAATAGTACTTATAATTTTTGCAAGAGAAATACTAGAAGGAGTAATTAAAACAAAAAGTTTTTATGTAATAATAGCTATAATTTCACTTATTCTATTAAATGTTTTTCTTAATATTGAGTATGAAAAATTATATAATGCAACTTATAGTGAAAGTGCAAATTTAAGAATAAAGATAGCAGAACAGTTATCAGAATTACCCTTATCATATTTTTCAAAAAATAATCTTTCTGACATTTCACAAACTATAATGTCAGATATTAGTGCAATAGAACATGCTATAAGTCACTCAATTCCAAAGTTATATGGAATGGCAATATTTTTCCCAATAATTTCAATTTTAATGTTAATTGGAAATGTTAAAATGGGCTTGGCTGTAATAATACCGACAATATTAAGTTTTATCTTTATTTTCTTATCAAAAAAGTATCAAGTCTTATTAAATAAGAAAAACTTTGATATATTAAGAAGAAATTCAGAAAGTTTTCAAGAAAATATTGAAATGCAATTGGAAATAAAGAGTCTTAATATTGTAGAAAAGATGAAAAATATACTTTATAATAATATGGAAGAAGGAGAAAGAGCACATATAAAATCTGAATTTAACATGATTTTAATTATAGTAATTTCACAAATATTTAGTTTTGTGGGTATAGCTGTTGTTATACTCGTAGGAATAAACTTGATTATTAAAGGAGAAATTAATACTGTTTACCTTATTTCTTATCTATTATGTGCAATAAAAATTAAAGATGCAATAGATTCTTCAAAAGAAGGAATTATGGAGTTATATCATCTTACACCAATGATAAATAGAATAAAAGAAATAATGACACAAAAGTTACAAAAAGGTGTCAAAACAGAGCTAAATAACTATGATATTGAATTGAAAAATGTGTATTTTTCATATGATAAGGAAAGTCCAGTATTAGAAAATATAAGCTTTAAAGCTAATCAAGGAGAAGTAACAGCTATTGTAGGAGAATCTGGTAGTGGAAAAACTAGTATTTTAAGATTAATATCAAGACTTTATGATTATAATACTGGAGAAATTTTAATAGATGGTAAAGATATAAAGGGTATATCAACTAAGTCATTATTTGAAAAAATTTCTGTAGTCTTTCAAGATGTTACTCTATTTAATACAAGTATTATGGAAAATATTCGTATAGGAAAACAAGATGCAACAGAGGATGAAGTAAAATTAGCGGCAAAATTAGCTAATTGTAATGAATTTATTGAAAAACTTCCTAAGGGTTATGAAACTATAATAGGTGAAAATGGCTTAGAATTATCAGGGGGTCAAAGACAAAGATTATCTATTGCGAGAGCATTTTTAAAAGATGCCCCCATACTTATTTTAGATGAAATTTCAGCGAATCTTGATGTAGATAATGAGAAAAAAATACAAGAAAGCCTTAATAGGTTAATAAAGAATAAGACAGTTATTATCATTTCACATAGAATGAAATCTATAGAAAATGTTGATAAAATTGTAGTTATCGATAAAGGTAAGGTTGAAAGTATAGGAACACATAAAGAACTTCTTGAAAAATCAAAGGTTTATAGAACTTTAATTGAAAAAAGTAAAATGACGGAAGAATTTGTATATTAATAAAGAATAGCTCTGATATAACTTGAAAAAAATTTTTTTTGATGATATAATGAATATAACAACTTAGGGGAGTGGACATTAAGTCCACTCTTTAATTTAGTAGAGGTGAAAATTTGAAAGACTTAGAGAACAAATTAGAAGAACTTTTAAAACAAGTGGATGTAAGACTTATTGATTGTGAATATGTAGTTGAAAATCAAAATAACTATTTTCGTGTATATATTCAAGCAGAAAATGGAGAAACAAATTTGGAATTATGTGAAAATATCAGTAAGCTTATTGAAAAAACTTGTGATGAATATATTAAAGATAAGTATTATTTAGAAGTATCAACACCTGGTTTGGAAAGAAGATTAAAGGTAGAAAAAGATTTTCTTGAACATATAGGAGAATTGATTAATATTAAGACTAAAAATAATATATATTCAAAAAAAGATTTTACAGGTATTTTGAAAAAGTTTGAGAATGATATTGTTAGCTTAGATGAATATGAAATACCACTATCTAAGATTAAAACAGCAAAAACTGTTTTTGATGTAAAAAAATTTATGGAAATGGAGGAAAAATTAAATGAAAGCTAAAGAACAGGGCATATTTCTTGCAGCACTTGATGAACTTGAAAAAGATAAGGGACTAAAAAAAGAAGAATTACTTTTAGCTGTAGAAACAGCCTTATTAGCAGCATATAAAAGAAATTATGGTGATGCAGAAAATGCTCATGTTGAAATTAATAGAGAAACGGGGGAAGTTAAAGTAAAGGCAAAGAAACTTGTAGTTGAAAATGTAGAAAATATAGCTACTGAAATTTCTTTGGAAAATGCAAAATTGCGTTCAAAAAGGGCTAAACTTGGTGATGAGCTTGAAATAGAAATAAATGCAGAAACATTCAAAAGAAATGCAATACAAAATGCTAAGCAAATTGTAATACAAAAGGTAAGAGAACATGAAAAATTAAATATATATAATAAATTTAAAATGTTGGAAGATTGCTTGGTTAAGGCTTTGGTTAAAAAAACTGATGAAATGGGAAATCTATATGTAGAAATAAGCGGAATAGAATCAATAATACCAGCAAGAAATTTGAATCCTAATGATAGCTTTGTACAAGGTGATATAGTTTCTGTATATATTGGTTCAGTTGAAGAAGGAACAAAATTTACAAAGGTAGATTTTTCAAGAAATTCAGAAAAATTTTTAGAAAAGTTATTTGAAAGAGAAGTTCCTGAAATAGCAAGTGGAGAAATAGAAATAAAGGGTATAGCAAGAGAAGCAGGTAGCAGAAGTAAGGTTGCCCTATATTCAGCTGATGAAACCTTAGATGTTAAAGGTGCTTGTATGGGAAATAATAAGATGAGATTAGAAGCAATTTTATCTGAATTGCAAGGAGAAAAAATAGATCTTATCGAATGGGATTCAGATACAAGAAATTATGTAAGTAGTGCATTAGCCCCTGCAACAGTGTTCTCATCAGAAGTTGTGCAAGAAGGAGACGACATTATTGCAAGAATTTGTGTAGATAATGCACAATTATCTTTAGCAATAGGTAAAAAAGGACAAAATTCAAGATTAGCATCAAAATTATGTAAAGTTAAAATAGATATTAAAGGTCTAAGTCAAGAAGAACAAGATGAAATGTTGAATGAAAATTAAGGAGAAAGAAGAATTGAAGGCTAAGCCAATAAGAACTTGTGTTTTTACAAAAAAAAAGTATGAAAAACAAAATTTACTTAGATTTGTAAAAAATGAAAAAGGTGAATATGAGCTTGATAAAGAACAAAGAATGCAAAAAAGAGCGATTTATTTATTTCCTAATGAGAAGGTATTAGATATAATGGGAAAAAATAAAAAATATACTTTTAGTGTCAAAACACAAGAAGAAATAAAAAAATATATAAAGGCAGGTGGAAAGTTTGAGTAATAGAGTTTATGAATATGCTAAAAAGATTGCACAAGATACGACTACATTTATAAAAAACATTACAAACTTGGGAATAAAGAATAAAACAGCTTTGAGTAAATTAGATGAAAAGGAAATAGAGATTATAGAACAAAAAATGCCAAAATTATTAGAAGAACAAGAACAAAAAGATGTAAAAACAATAATAGTACAAGAAAAAAAGATTTTTGCTCCAAATAAGAAAAAAGAATTTAAAAATAATAAGAAAGAATTTCATCATAGAGAAAAACCAGCGAGAGATTATCACAAATGGAATACATACAAAGATAGAAATACAAATGATGAAAAAGAATTTAAACCAAGTAATAATAATGGAAATTTCAAAAATAAGTTTTCAGATAATAAAGACAATAGAGATAATAAAGACAACAGAGATAATAGAAATAGAAAAGACTTTAATAAAAATGAAAATAATATGAATAGAAATTTCAATAAAAATAAAAGTAATGAAAAACCTAAAACTGATGTTGAAGTTCCTGAAGCAATTACTTTAACAAAAAATTCAAAAAATTCAAAAAATAAATTAAAATTTGATAAAAAAAAGTATGAATACGAAAAGAAGGCAAAGGAAGAAGAAAGAAAGTTAAAAGAATTAAGAACAGACTTTAGAAAAGAAAATACTAAGAAAAAAATAAAGAAAAAAGAAAAAGTAGTTAAAAGTGAAGTTGTTCAAATTGATGAAACTTCAGGAATTTTAAAAATTGATGGAGAATTAACTGTTAAAGAATTTGCAGAAAAATTAGGTATAAATTCTTCAGAAATAATTTCAAAATACTTTATGCAAGGAAAAATATTAACAGTAAATGCTATTTTATCAATGGAAGAAATTGAAGAAATTGCTTTAGAACACAATGTTTTAATAGAAGTTGAACAAAAAGTTGAATTGCCTTATGGAGAAAAGTATCACTTGGAAATAGCAGATAAACCAAATGAATTAGTACCTAGAGCACCAGTTATTACAATAATGGGACATGTAGACCATGGTAAAACTTCATTACTAGATGCACTAAGACATACTAATGTAATTGCAAATGAAGCAGGAGGAATAACACAAAGTATAGGGGCATATCAAATAAAATGGAAGGATCAAAAAATAACTTTTATTGATACACCGGGACACGAAGCTTTTACAGAAATGAGAGCAAGAGGGGCTAACATTACAGATATTTCTATACTTATAGTTGCAGCTGATGATGGAGTTAAACCTCAAACAATAGAAGCAATTTCTCATGCGAAAGAAGCTGGAGTTCCGATAATAGTAGCAATTAATAAAATTGATAAGCCTGGAGCAAATCCTATGAGAGTTAAACAAGAATTAATGGAATATGGCTTGATTACTCAAGAATGGGGTGGAGATACAGACTGTGTTGAAATTTCAGCTAAACAAAAAATTAACCTAGATGAATTATTAGAAACTATCTTAATAACAGCAGAATTGTTAGAACTTAAGGCAAATCCGAAAAAGAGAGGAAAGGCAGTTGTAGTCGAATCTAAATTAGATCCACAAATTGGTATTATTGCTGATGTACTTGTACAAGAAGGTACTCTTAAAATAGGTGATATCTTCGTTGTAGGAGGAACAAGTGGAAGAATTAGAAGTATGATAGATGATAAAGGAAATAAGATTACAAAGGCTGGTCCATCTATGCCAGTAGAAATTACAGGCTTTAGTGAAATACCTGAAGCTGGTGGTATGATTTATTGTGTTAAAAATGATAAACAAGCTCGTAAGATAGTAGAAGATTATAAGGCAAATATAAAACTTAATGATATTGATGCTAAAAAACATATTTCACTTGAAAGTTTATCAAGAGAATTGGAAGATCAACAATTAAAAGAATTAAAATGTATAATAAGAGCGGATTCAAAAGGATCTGTAGAAGCATTAAAGGAATCATTAAATAAATTAAGTAATGATAAGGTAGCTATTAATATTATTCAAGGTACAGCAGGTGCGATAACAGAAGGAGATATTAAATTAGCCGAAGCTTCAAATGCAATTATTATAGGTTTTGGAGTAAGACCTACTAATACAGCGAGAGCTGAAGCAGAAAAAACAGGTGTTGAAATAAGAAATTACAATGTAATTTATCATGTCACAGAAGATATTGAAAAAGCTATGAAAGGTATGTTAGATCCAGAATATAAGGAAGTATTCCATGGTAGACTAGATGTTCTAAAAGTGTTTAAAATTTCTAATGTTGGAAATATAGCAGGTTGCTTAGTAACTGATGGTAAAATAACAAATCACTCAAAAGTTAGAGTATTAAGAAATGGTATTATTATCTTTGATGGTGACATACTTGCATTGAAGCGTCATAAAGATGAAGCAAAAGAAGTTAATATGGGTCAAGAATGTGGTATAAGCTTAAAAGACTTTAATGATATTAAAGAAGGAGATATACTAGAAGCATATATTAAAGAGGAAATTGAAAGATAGATGAATGATAGAAGATTAAGAGGTCTTGAAAAAGAAATATCAAGATTAATAGGAACAGCAATTTTAACCGAAGTTAATTCAGATAAGATAAGAAAATATGTTACTGTGTATAAAGTTAGCTTAACAAAGGATGCTAGATATGTGGATATAACATTTTCAATATTATCATATGATGAAAAAATTAATAAAGAAAAATTGTTAGAAGACTTAACTAAGTTAAGAGGCTTTTTTAGAAAAAAATTAAGCGAAGAATTAACAATTAGATATGTTCCTGAAGTAAGAGTACATTTAGATGATAGTGTAGAGCAAGGAATAAAAATTTCAAATTTAATAGATAAAGTTATAAATTCGTGATAGAATAGATATGATTAAAAGAAAAATAGGAGGAAAAAATGTATAAATTAGAATTATTAGAAAACTCGGCAGCAAAGGTAGCAATTGAAGTTAGTGGAGAAGAATTAAAAAATTTAAAAAATGAAATGTTAGAAGAATTAAAAAATGTTAAAATTGATGGGTTTAGAAAAGGACATGCACCTAAAGATGTAATAATGAGAACATTTAAAGATAAAATAAATGAAGAATTATTTGGAAAAGTATTAAATTCTGAATTAAAAAAAGCATTTGAAGAAAATAATATAGAAGTTTTAGGTCAAATAAATGTTGAAAATCACTCAATTACAGATGATAAAATGACAGTTGAAGTAACATTTGATGTAAAACCTAACTTTGAAGTTCCTCAATATAAGGGTCTAAATATAGAAGAAGAACCTAAGGAAGTTACTGAAAAAGATGTAGAAGATAAATTAAATTCATTAGTTCAAAGAGAAAAGAAATATGTTAAAAGTGAAAAAACTGTTGCAGAATTAAATGATGTAGCAAATATTGATTTTGAAGGTTTTGTTGATGGTAAAGCTTTTGCAGGTGGAAAGGCTACAAACTATAATCTAGTATTAGGTTCACATTCATTTATAGATGATTTTGAAGATCAAATAGTAGGACACAATGTTAATGATGAATTTGATGTTAATGTTGTTTTCCCACAAGAATATCATTCTGAAGAATTAAAAGGTAAACCTGCTTTATTCAAGGTTAAATTAAATTCAATTCAAGAAGAAAAATTACCTGAATTAAATGATGAATATGCAAAATCAAAAGGTTTTGATACATTAGAAGAATACAAGATTTCTATTAAAGAACAATTATTAACTGAAGCTGAAAAAATGGCAAAGGATCAAAAATATGAAAAAATTGCTGATAAATTAGTTAATGAAACTGAAATGGAAATACCTGCAAATATATTAAAGAAAGAAAATGAAAATCAAAAAAATACATTGGTTCAACAATTATCAATGCAAAATATTACATTAAAGGCTTATTTAGAAATGCAAGGTAAAACAGAAGAAGATTTTGAAAAAGAATTAGAAGAAAGATCAAGAAAAGTTCTTAAATTTAATTTAATAATAGGAAGCATTGCTAAAATAGAAGACATAAAGGTTGAAAAGAAAGATGTAGATGCTGAATTAGAAAATATGGCAAAAGCATATAATATGACTTTAGAACAAATAATAGAAGAATTAACTAAGGCAAAAATGTTAGAAAATTACACTAATCAAATAGCAGGTTCAATCTTTATGAGTAAAGTAAAAGAATTTTTATTAGCTAATAATTAAGAGGTGTAAGATGATATATCCATTTATTACGGAAGAAGACGGTGGTGTTGAAAAAACATATAATATTTTTTCAAGATTACTAAAAGATAGAATAATATTTTTGATGGGTGAAATAAATGATGAAATGGCAAATACAATAATTGCACAATTACTTTATTTAAATGCTCAAAATAAGAAAAAAGATATTACAATGTATATTAATAGTCCAGGTGGCTCAGTTACAGCTGGACTAGGAATATATGATACAATACAACATATAGATTGTGATGTATCAACAGTTTGTATAGGTCAAGCAGCAAGTATGGGAGCTTTTTTATTAGCAGCTGGGAAAAAGGGAAAGAGATTTTCTTTACCTAATTCAAGAATAATGATACATCAAGTATTAGGTGGAATTAGTTTTTCACAAGCTACAGATGTAAAAATTAGAGCAGAAGAAATGTTGAGATTAAAAGAACTTTTAAATAGCGAAATGGCAAAAAATACAAGTAAAACTATGAAGCAAATTGAAAAAGCAACAGACAGAGATAATTTTATGTCTGCATCTGAAGCAAAAGAATTTGGTTTAATAGATAATATAATTTAACGTTGAAAGGAATACAAATGGCTAAAAAAATAAAGTGTTCTTTTTGTGGAGAAAGTTCTGAAGAACTAAATTTAATAGCTGGAGAAGAAAATACATATATCTGTGAAAATTGTATTTTAAGATGTAATGATTTAATTGGAAAAAATGATAAGCCTGTTACAAAATTAGCAGATAGAAATATCAATTTAATTAAGCCAATGGAAATAAAGAAAAAATTGGATGAATATATAATAGGTCAAGATATAGCAAAAAAAGTTTTATCAGTTGCTGTATATAATCATTTTAAAAGATTAATGTTCAAAGATACAAAAAAAATTGATGATGTTGAAATACAAAAATCTAATATTTTATTAATAGGACCTACAGGAAGTGGAAAAACTTTACTTGCCCAAACCTTGGCAAAAATATTAAATGTTCCTTTAGCTATTGCAGATGCAACAACAGTAACTGAAGCAGGTTATGTTGGTGATGATGTAGAAAATGTCTTATTGAAATTAATAAAAGCAGCAGATTATGATATTGATGTTGCACAAAGAGGAATAATTTATATAGATGAAATAGATAAAATTGCAAGAAAGTCTGAAAATACTTCTATAACTAGAGATGTATCTGGGGAAGGTGTACAACAAGCCTTATTAAAAATAGTAGAAGGGACAATTTCATCAGTTCCAGCAAATGGAGGTAGAAAACATCCCGATCAAGAAATGATAGAAATTGATACAACAGATATATTATTTATTGTTGGTGGAGCATTTTCTGGACTTGAAAATAAGATTAAATCAAGATTTAATGTTAAGCAAATAGGATTTGGAACAGAAAATAAAGAAAATAAAGAATTAGATGAAGAAAAAATCTTTAAATATGTTTTACCAGAAGACTTGAAAAAATTTGGTTTAATACCTGAATTAATAGGAAGATTTCCAATTATAACAGCATTAAATAAATTAGATTTGAAGGCTTTAACAAAAATATTAGTTGAACCTAAAAATGCACTTATAAAACAATATAAAAAGATTTTTGAAATTGAAGATGTAGATTTACAATTTACAGATGAAGCAATAACTGAAATTGCTAATTTGGCACTTAAAAGAAATATAGGAGCTAGAGGTTTAAGAAGTATCGTAGAAAACACTTTACTTGATTATATGTATGAGGTTCCAAGTGATGCAAAAATTAAAAAAATCTTAATTACAAAAGAAATTATTGATAAAAAAAATCAAGAAAATTAAAAGGAGACTAAATGATTGCTTTAATTCCAACAAAAGAAGTTGCAGTAATGCCAAGTGTTGAAACGAATGTTCTACTAGGAAGAGAATGTAGTATAAATGCTGCATATCTTGCTTTGAATAGTAATGATAAAAAATTAGTCCTTTCTATTCAAAAAAATGTGGAATTAGAAAAAGTTGAAGCAGATGGTATTGAAGAATATGGAGTTTTAGTTGAAATATTAAAAATTTATAAGGTATCTGAAAAGACATATAGAATAGTAGTTAAGGGTAAAAATCGTGTTAAATTATCAAATACTATTTATGATGAAGAAAACAAATGTTTTATGACAAATATTACAAATTTAAGAACTGTAAAAGATTTACAAGATAATAGCATTAATAATGCTGAAAATATTTTAAAGTCAGCAGCTATGCTCTTATCTTATGGTAATGAATCTAAAAATGATGTTATGAGTGTAAATACAATAGAAGATTTGATAGATACTTTAGTCTTTAGAATACCTTTTGAAACTCATGTTAAACAATATTATTTAACAATTAAGAGTTTACAAAAGCGTGTTGATACTTTCTATGATGATGTTAAGTATGAAACTCAAAGGTTTATTATTGAAAATGATATAAACAATAAATTGAAAGAAAATATTGATGAATCTCAAAGAAATTACTATTTAAAAGAAAAGATGAAGGTTTTAAAAGAAGAACTTGGAGAAAATGAAAATAGTGATTTGGATAATTTGCAAAATAGGATTGAAGAAAATGCAGATATGCCAGAAGGTTTCAAAAACAAATTGAGAAAAGAATTGAAAAAATTAAAAAATACACCAGTATTTTCTGGAGAATATAATGTTACTTTAAATTACATTGAAGTTTTATTAGATTTACCTTTTAAGAAATCAGAAAATGAAGAATTTAATATAAAAAAGGTTAAAAGTATATTAGATAAAGATCATTATGGTTTAAAAGAAGTAAAAGATACTATAATAGAATTTTTGTCTGTAATGAAGTTAAAGTCAAAATTATCTGAAAAAGATACAAAAAAATATTCAACTATACTTTGTTTAATAGGACCACCCGGGGTTGGTAAGACTTCATTTGCAACATCTATAGCTCATGCAATGAATAGAAAGTTTGAAAAAATTAGTTTAGGTGGAGTAAATGATGAAAGTGAAATAAGAGGTCATAGAAGAACCTATGTTGGAGCAATGCCAGGAAGAATAATTGAAGCTATAAAAAGAGCTGGAGTATCAAATCCAGTAATTTTATTGGATGAAATTGATAAATTAGATTCTAATTTTAAAGGAGATCCAGCTTCTGCCTTACTTGAAGTACTTGATCCAACACAAAATTCTAAATTTGAAGATCATTTTATAGATTATCCTTATGATCTATCAGATGTTTTATTTATATGTACAGCAAATAATTATCAAACTATACCCGAAGCTTTATATGATAGAATGGAAATAATAGAATTAGAATCATATACAGAACTTGAAAAATTGAAAATAGCAAAAAAATATTTGATACCTCAAGTATATGAAGAAACAAATATTAAACTATCATTATCTGAAGAGCTAATATTGAAGATAATAAATGAATATACACGAGAAGCAGGAGTGAGAAATTTAAAAAGAGAATTTTTAAAAATTGCAAGAAAGATTGCTCGTGAAATGCTTGAAACAAAAAAAGAAAAATTCAGAATAACTAAGGCTAATATTACTAAATATTTAGGACCAGAAAAATTTAAACCAGAAAAACAAATGCAAAAGAAACCTAAAGTAGGTTCAGTAGTAGGTTTAGCATGGACTGCTGTTGGTGGAACAACCCTTGAAGTTCAAGGCGTAAAAATGGAAGGTTCAGGTAAGTTACTTTTAACTGGTAAATTAGGTGATGTTATGCAAGAATCTGCAAAAGTAGCATATTCATTTGTAAGATCTATAAAAAATAAATTGGGAATAAAAGAAGAGTTTGAAAAAAATATGGATATACATTTGCATTTTCCTGAAGGAGCTGTTCCTAAAGATGGACCTTCAGCAGGTATAACAATAACTACTGCTATAATTTCAGTTTTACTTAATAAGGGTGTAAGACAAGACTTAGCAATGACAGGAGAAATTACTATAAATGGAGATGTATTACCAGTTGGTGGAATAAAGGAAAAAGTAATAGCTGCACATAGAATAGGTATAAGAGAAGTTATTTTACCTTATGATAATATCGTAGACACTAAACTTTTACCTAAGGAAATTTTAGAAGATATGAAATTTAATTTTGTTAAAAATTATAAAGAAGTTTTAAATTTAGCATTTTCAAATGAAGGAATGGAGGATAAATGAATTTAAAAATAGTTTTAATATATGTTGTATTTTTAGTTGTTTTATTTGGACCAATGTATTATAACAATACAAAAAGAAAGAAAAAATTTGCAAATATGTTAAGTAATCTTGCTATAGGAAACAATATTGTTACTGTTGGAGGAATTTACGGAAGTGTTACAAAAATAGGAGATAATTTTGTAGAAATAAAGGTTGATAAAGGAGTTAGTATTAAAATAGCAAAAGATGCTATTTCAAGAGTAGAAGGTTAAAAATGTTTAAAAATATAAGAAAAATTTTAATTTTACTCTGTATTTTCTTAAATTCATTAATATTGAGTGCAAATTCATTAAAAGATTTAAGCTATAGAGAAGGAAATTTAGTTTTAACCTTTGAAAAGGAAGTTTCAAAAATTAATGAAGATTATGACAGTAAAACACCTTCACTTAGTATAGATTTTTTGAATACTAATCAAATTAATAAATCCGTAGTAAGACAATTAAATGTAAATGATAAATATATTTCTGATATAACAAATGATCATTATAATAATACAACAACCACTGTAATATATTTACAATTTGGAACAAAATATAAATTACAAAAAAAAGGCAAAGAGGTAATTATAAGCTTTATTGAAGCTAAAGTTTTACCAAAGAGGAATTTCACTATAGTTATTGATGCAGGACATGGAGGTCACGATAGTGGAGCAATAGGTAATGGATATAGGGAAAAAGATTTAGCTCTTGCTGTAGCCAAACAATTATATTCTAATTTAAAAAGAGATTATAATGTAATAATGACAAGAAAGGATGATACTTTTATTCCTTTGAATGAAAGAGCAGCTATAGGAAATAGAGCAAATGCTAACTTATTCATTAGCATTCACTTAAATGCTTCTGTCAATAAAGAAGCTCATGGAAGTGAAGTTTATTATTTTGAAAAAAATCCTTCTATTTATGCAAGAGAAAGAGCAACAGCAGAAAATAACTTTGATATTGCTGGAACTCGTGCAATAGAATCTTCAAATTTTTTAATAAATGATATACTTTATGGCATGATCCAAAGAGAAAGCTCTTCATTTGCAAATACAATTTTAAAAAATATTGTTTCAACAATGTCAATACAGAGAAGAAAGGTTTTAGGAGCAAATTTTGCAGTATTAAGAGGTTCAAAATCTCCATCAGTATTAGTAGAATTAGGCTTTATAACCAATGAAAATGATGTTAGATTATACACTTCTGAAGAAGGTCAAAGAAATGCAGCAAATGCAATTGCAAATGCAGTTAGAAAACATTATTGAGGTATTTTATGAAAAAATATATTTTGACTATATGTCTAGTAATTGCTATAGTTATAGTTTCAATATTTTCATTTTTTAAAAATGAAATAAGTCCTATTAAAAATATAGTAAATGTAGAAAATACAAAAAATAAAGAAGAAAGTAATATAAATATTTTTGTATATAATAGTAAAACAGATAAAATTGAAGAAACACAAATATTTGTAGATAATCAAAAATTCATTGATTATGATGATTATGTACAATATGTAATTGATAATTCTTCATTTGTGAAACCTAACATGACTTTATTAGCTGTATATAAATTAGAAAATGGAAATGTTTTAATAAAATTGAGCGAAGAATTCAAACAATTATCAAATAGTTCAATGAAAAAATTTCAAATTTCGGTTACAAAAACTTTAAAATCAGCATTTCCTGATATTAATAATATACAAATACAAGTTGATTCAAATAATTAGCCCTACATCTTTTTTGTAGGGTTATTTTAAAAAGGAGGCAAAATATGGAATATGAACAATATTTAAAAGAACATTTGTCAAATAAAAGATTTGAACATTGTTTAAGAACAGCAAAAATGGCAGAATATTTATGTGAGCTATATAATATAGATAAAATAGCTATAAAAGCGAGTTTATTGCATGATATAGCAAAAGAATTGAGTGTAGATGAAATGCTTGATTTAATAACAGAAAATGATAAGAAAGAAGTAGGTGCCTCTTTTTATAATTCTAATATTTTGCATGGTTATGCCGGAGCTAATTTGGTAAAAAAACTTTTTGATATAAAAGATGAACGAATTATAACAGCTATTAAATATCATACAACAGGTAAAAAAAATATGACGGATATAGAAAAAGTTGTGTATATTTCAGATGCAATTGAAGAAGGTAGAACATATGAAGGTGTTGAAGAAATAAGAGAAGAAGTGTATAAATCATTGGATAAGGGAATAAGATTTGAATTAAAGCATAAATTTAATTATTTATTAGAAAATAATGGAAAAATACATCCTTTTTCTTTAGATTTTTGGAATAGCTTGGTGGAGGAACTCAATGAAGGGTAGATTAGAAATAGTAAATAAAGAATTTGGCTTTATAAAAGAACAAGATAAAAAATTTTTTGTATCAGGTAAAAATATGCTAGATGCTTCAAATAATGACATAGTTGAATTCCAGATTATAAAAGGAGATAATGTCAAAGTAACTAAGGTATTAAATAGAGAAAATAAGGAATTTATTGGTAGAGTAGATAAAAATAAAAATTTTTCTTTTGTAATTTGCGAAAATATAAATAAAGATATATATATACCAAAAAAATATGAAAAAAATATAAAAGATTCGGATATAGTAAAAATAAGAATACTAAAGTGGGCTACTAAGGATAGAAAACCAGAAGCAGAAATTTTGAAAAATTATGGAAATATAAAGATAGCAGAAAATATAGTAAGTTCTAAAATAGATGAATTAAAAATACCTCATGTTTTTACAGATGAAATAAAAAAAGAAGCAGATAATATAAAAGTATCTAAGATTAAAAGAGAAGATTTAACACAACTTTTACATGTCACAATAGATGGCGAAGATACAAAGGACATGGATGATGCAGTATACATAGAAAAAACAGATTATGGATACTTTTTAGTAGTTTCAATTGCAGATGTTAGTGCATATGTAAAAAAAGATAGTAAATTAGATGAGGAAGCTTTGAATAGATCAAATTCTATTTATTTGTATAATAGAGTAATACCTATGTTGCCAAATAAGTTAACTAAAGATTTATGTTCTTTAAATCCCAATGAAAAGAAATTGGCTCTTAGTGTGAAAATGAAATTAGATGAAAATGCTACAATTTTAGAAAGTGAAATAGTTAAAAGTTACATTAATAGTAAATATAAACTATCTTATACAAAGGTTAATGAAATTTTAAATTCTAATGATAAATCTTTTGAATACTCAGAAATGCTTTTTGTAATGCAAAAATTATCAGAAATATTAAGCAAAAAATCTAAAAATCGTGGTATAATAGATTTTGATATTCCAGAAATAAAATTAAAATTAAATGAAAAAAATGAGTTAGTAGATATTGTACTTAGAAAAAGAGAAAAGGCAGAAATATTAATAGAAAATTTTATGATATTAGCAAATGAACAAGTAGCTAATTATATGTATTTCAATGAATTACCTTGTATATATAGAGTACATGAAGAACCTGATTTAGAAAGCATTGAGGCATTAAGCAAGGAATTGAAAGATTTTGATTATTCATTGAAAACACAGGATAAAATAGCTAAAAAATTGCAAAATATAATAAATTTAACTAAAGGCACAAAACTAGGCTTTTTGATACACAAAAAAATATTGAAGTCATTAAAAAAAGCTGAATATTCTAGTATAAATAAGGGACACTTTGGTTTGGCATTAAAAAATTACTTACATTTTACTTCGCCAATTAGAAGATATTCTGATCTATATGTTCATAGAATTTTAAGTGAAGCTTTGGAAAAATATATACCCATAAAACGAAGAAAGAAATTGAGTAAAAATTTAGAAGAAATATGCAAAAAAATATCTGAAAATGAACGTAGAGCTCAAAAATTAGAATATTTAGCTAGGGATATAAAATTAGCTGAATATATGAAAGATATGAAGGGGATACAATACAAGGGAATAGTGTCTTCTGAATATAATGAAAGATATTATATATTATTAGAAAACTATATTGAAGTTATACTAAGTAATTCTAGTAGAAAATTACAATTAGGTTCAAAAATAATCGTTGAAATATCTGATGTAGATGTATTAAAGGGTAAAATTTATGTTAAAGAGGTAAGAAAAAATGGTAATAGCAAGAAATAAAAAGGCTAATTTTGATTATTTTATTTTAGATAAATATGAGTGTGGTATCGCACTAGAAGGTAATGAAGTTAAATCAATAAGAGCAGGTAAGGTTAGTATTAAAGAATCATATGTTAAAATAATGCATAGTGAACTCTATATTTTAAATATGCATATAAAGGCATATGAATTTTCAAATGTAAATTTTAAAATTGATGAAACTAGAACTAGAAAATTATTGGTACATAAAAAAGAAATAAGAAAATTAAAGGAAAAAATACAAGAAAAAGGTTTAACTTTAGTCCCCTTATCAGTATATACTAATGGTAAATATATTAAAATTGAGATTGCACTTGCAAAAGGTAAAAAAAATTATGATAAAAGAGAAACTTTAAAACAAAAAGCAATATTACTTGATTTAAAATCAAGAAATTGATATAATTAACACAAAAGGGAGTGTAAGGTTTCGACAGATTAAGAACCATATTATAAGCAAGTAGTAGCGATACTTTAAATCTTTTTTTAATAATTGGAAAAAATTATAGATTAGCTGCGTAGTAACGTGGTCATTTACTTAAAATTTGCTATGGATTTTTCGTAAATGTTATTTACATAGCTTGCTTTACGACGATGGTTATAGAAGTAAGGGACTATTATAACCTAATTTAAGGACCTTTGGTAGTTTAGCATCCTTAAATGAAAAAGTTAAATTACATAAACTTGTAGAAGGTAGTATGTAGTCTTAATTTGGACACGAGTTCAATTCTCGTCACTTCCACCAAAAAATAATAATAAAAAGAATATTTATAAGCTACAATAGTAGCTTTTTTATTTAAGGAGGAACAAACAATGAGTAAAAATATTGTTTTAGATTGCGATTCATATAAGGTTACTCATCCTAAACAATATCCAGAAGGTATGACTTATATGCACAGTTACATTGAAAGCCGTGGTGGCTTGTATGGGTATACTAAATTTTTTGGTTTACAATATTATTTAAAAAAGTATTTATCAACTAGAATAACAAAAGAAATGGTTGATGAAGCTGCTGAAATTTTTAAATTACATGGAGTTCCATTTGAAAGAGCTGGTTGGGATTATATTGTAAATGAATTAGGTGGTAAATTACCTTTAAGAATTAGAGCCGTTCCAGAAGGGGCTATTATACCAAATCATAATGTATTAATTACTATTGAATCAACTTGTGAAAAAACACCATGGATAGTTTCTTGGTTAGAACCATTAATATTGAAAGTTTGGTATCCAATAACTGTTGCAACATATTCATATAAAATGAAACAAATAATATCTCATTTTTTGGAAATAACTTCCGATAATGTAAAAGAACAATTGCCATTTAAATTACATGATTTTGGATATAGAGGAGCTTCAAGTGATGAAAGTGCAGCTATAGGTGGTTTAGCACATTTAACTAATTTTTTAGGTACAGATAATATTAATGCATTAGAATGTGGAAGAAAATATTACCACTGTAAATGTCCAGGATTTAGTATTCCAGCTGCAGAACATAGTACTGTAACATCATGGGGTAGAGAAAATGAAGAAGAAGCAATGAGACATATTATTGAATCTTTCCCAAATAATCCTGTATCTGTAGTTTCAGATTCATATAATTATTTTAATGCTGTAGAAAATATATTATGTAAAGATCTAAAAGATTTAATTAAATCAAGAAAATATAATGTTATTGTAAGACCTGATAGTGGAGATGCAATAACTAATGTATTATTTGCATTAGAAAAATTAGAAGCTGCCTTTGGTGTTACAATTAATAGTAAGGGATATAAGGTATTGAATAATACAGCAATTATACAAGGTGATAATATCCATGAAGACACAACATGGGATATATTGAAATGTGTAATGAACAATGGATATTCAGTAGATAATATAGCTCTAGGCTGTGGTGGTTCATTATTACAAGGAAATGAACATTCAAGTTTAAATAGAGATACACATAAATTTGCTATGAAATGTAGTTGTGTAAAAGTAAATGGTGCATATAGAGATGTATATAAAAATCCAATAACTGATAGTGGAAAAATTAGTAAAAAAGGTAGATTAGATTTAATAAAATTAAATAATGGTAAATATGAATCAATTAATATTTCAAATTTAAAAGAAAATGAATATCATAAAGATTCATTAATGGAAGTAGTATTTGAAAATGGTGAAATTTTGAAAGACTATACTTTAGATGAAGTTAGAGAAAATGAAAATAAATATTACAGACCAGAATTAAAAAGAATTTTTTAAAAAGTAGGAGAAAAAATGAGAAGTTTATCGGGAATACAACCTAGTGGTATTTTACATATAGGTAATTATTTTGGAGCATTAAAACAATTTGTTGATTTACAAGAAAAGTATGAAGGTCTATATTTTTTAGCTGATTATCATGCTTTAACATCAAATCCAAATCCAGATAAGTTAAGAGAAAATACAATAAATGTACTTTTAGATTATTTAGCTTTAGGATTGGATCCTAATAAATCAACAATATTTTTACAATCAGATATACCAATTCATGCTGAATTAATGTGGATATTAAATAATATTACACCTTTGGCTTTACTTGAAAGGGGTCATGCATATAAGGATAAAATATCTAAAGGTTTGAAGCCTAATACTGGTTTATTTACATATCCAGTTTTAATGGCAGCAGATATACTTATGTACGATACAGACTTAGTACCAGTTGGAAAAGATCAAAAACAACATGTAGAATTTGCAAGAGATATAGCGACAAAATTCAATGAATTCTATAATTCAAATATTTTTAAATTACCAGAAGCTTTGATAATGGAAAGTGTTGCTGTTGTTAATGGAACAAATGGTGAAAAAATGAGTAAATCATATGGAAATGTAATTAATATGTTTTTACCAGAAAAAGAATTAAAAAAACAAGTAATGTCAATAGTTACAGATAGTAAAAGCTTAGAAGAAGCTAAGGATCCGAATAATAATATTACAAAAATATATGAGTTATTTGCAACAAAAGAAGAAGTAGAAGAAATGAAGGAAAAATTTATCAAGGGTAATTATGGATATGGAACAGCTAAGAAGGAACTACTTGGTAAAATTTTAGAATATTTTTCAGATGCTAGACAAAAAAGAGAAAAATTAGCAAATAATTTAGATTATGTTCGTGAAATACTTGAAAAAGGTAAGATGAAAGCTAGTGAAATAGCAGAGAAAAAAATGGAAATAGTAAGAAAAACTGTGGGATTATATAAATGATATATTTTTTAACTGGAGTTAATACAAGACTTATAAAACTAGAAGAAATATCTAAAGATTATGATGTTATTAAAAATTATGATGCAGGCATTCAAGGAGAATATGAAAAATTTTTAGAAGATATAGGAAATGTTTCAATTTTTGATAGTAGTTCAGAGTTAGTGATTTTAAAAAGAAGTGAAAAATTAAAAAAATTTAAAGATTTACTAGCTATTTTAAAAAATTATAAGGATAGTAAGGGTATCGTTATTGATTATTACTGTGAATTTAAAAATAAAAATATTTATTTAAATGAATTTAAAAATATGAATTGTGAAATTATAAATATTGAAAATGACGATAAATTGATTGAAGACTATATTATAAATGAATTAAAAATAAAAAAAATTGAAGCACAAAAAATAATTTCTATAATAGGAAAAAATTATTATCATGTTAAAAATGAAATTTTTAAGTATAAGAGTATTTTTGGAGATAAATTTGACTTTAATAAATTTAAGGAAATTTTATTAGAGAATGTTGACATTAAGATTTCAAATTATTTAGAAAAAATATATGATAAGACCTTAGATTTTAATAAAATACAAGGTCAGTATTATCTTTTATTACTTTATTCTATTTATAAGGATTTTGAAATATTTCATAAATTAGCAAGTTTAAATTTAAGTAAAGACTATGAAGAATTTAAAAAAAATTTTTCAAAATATGAGAATATTTTTTCTTTAAATTATTATGTAGTATATTTAAAAAATAAAAATTTGAAATATAGTAAAGAAAAATGTATAAAAGTTTTAAAAAAGTGTATTGAAATGGAAGCAAATATAAAACAAGCAAAAGTAGATGAAAAAACAGCACTTTGGTATATAATTAAAGAAATACAAAAATAGGATTAGTATGAATATAGATGAGAGAAGATTAGAAAAAACAAAGTTGTTTGCATATATGATATATATAACATATTGTGGAACAGATTTTGATAGTTTTGATGAAAATAAGGCTTGTAAAAGTGTAAAAGGCTATATAAAGGAAATATTAGAAAAAGAAAAAATAAAATTAGTTAAAGGTTTACAACAAGCAGGAAGAACTGATAAAAATGTATCTGCAACAGAAAATATAATATATTTTATGACAAATGAAGCGAATGTAGACAGATTAAAAAAATATTCATTAATAAAAGATGTAAAAAAAGTAATACCTTATTTAGAGTTTCCAAGTTTAATAGAAAAAAGAAAATATATCTTTGAATATCCCAAAGAAAAAATAAAAAATTCTTATGAAAAGATTATAAAACTTTGCCAAGAACTAAGTGGATATAGGGATTATTCAAAATTTACAACAAAAAAGGGAAGGAATATATTGAACACTTTTAGAAATATAGAGATTAGCTATATTGATGGGAAACTATATTTTATTGGGGATAGTTTTTTACCACATCAAGTTCGAATAATGAGTTCATATATATTGACAAATTCACTAAAGGAATTAGAGGGTAAATATTTAAAATTGGAAAAAATATATTTAAAAGATTTTCTAAAAGACTTAATTTTTGAAAGAGAAAATTTAGATAATCCAGATGTTATATATTGTGAAAAATCAAAAAAATTCACATATATTTATACTAAAGATAAGGCAAAATTAATAGGTAAAAATGGTAAAAATATAAAGAAGTTAAATATATCTAATAAGGTTATAATATGTGAGGTAAAAAATGTATAGATATTTATGGGACTTTGTTATTTATTCATTTTTAGGTTGGTGTTTAGAAGTAACTTATAAAAGTTTTGAAGAAAAGAGATTTATTAACCGTGGTTTTTTAATTGGACCATATTGTCCAATATACGGATTTTCTAGTGTTTGTCTAATATACTGCCTAAGTGATTTTTTGGACAGACCAATAAGACTTTTTCTAGTAGCAATTGTATTAACAAGTTTTATAGAATTTTTAACAGGTTATATATTGGAAAAGATATTTAAGTTACAATGGTGGGATTATACTACAGAATTTTTAAATATTAAGGGTTATATTTGCATAAAATTTTCATTTTATTGGGGAATAGCATCATTAATTTTACTTTATATAATTCAGCCAAAGATTTGTATAATTGTAGATAATATAGTGCAATTTTCAATTATTCTTCATTTTATCTTAGCATTAATGCTTTATGACTTTATTATTTCAATTATGCAAATAATAAAGTTAAAACAAGATATAAAGTTTTTAAATAGACTAATAAAAGATAGACTTGAAAAAAGATATGAAAGACTTTTAACATCCTTTCCAAAATTAAAAAAATTAATAGATAAAATAGAAAAACCATTGAAATAAATCAATGGTTTTTTATTCAAATAAATTTATTGCACCTCTTAATGCTTTTTTGTAATATCCTTCTAATTTAGAGATAATAACTTTTTTTTGTGCAGAAGAGGCATGTATAAATTTATTATTACCTATATAAATTCCTACATGAGAAATTCTTTCTTTTTTTGTTGTCTTAAAAAAAAGAATATCGCCTACTTTAAAGTTGTCTACTTTACTAGCTTTCATTTTAGATATATCTGAAGATACTCTTGGTAAAGTAATATTCGCTTTCTTCTTATAAACATAATTTACAAAACCAGAACAGTCAAAATTATTTGGACCATTACTTCCCCAACGGTATGGAGTATCCAAATATTTTAAAGCATATTCGTGGATCTGCATTCTAATGTCATTTGCTAGATTTTCTTTATTTGATGAGGGTTTTGAAAAGGAAAAATTAATACTTAAAAGAAAAGCCAATAAAATATAAATTTTTTTAATCATATAAACCTCCAAGTTATAAGTTAATATATTATAACTCATTAATCTTAGTTTTATCTTTGAAAATAATTAATATTTTCTTATTGTCTTTATACTTAATTTAGAATATAATTTAATAAATGAAGAAAAAAGGAGAAAGAATGAACGAAAAAATTAGAGAACTTTTAAATGAAAACAAACAATATCTTCTAAAAGTTAGAAGACATCTACACCAAAATCCTGAACTAAGTGAACATGAATTTGAAACTCAAAAGTATATAATAAATTTTCTTGAAAAATATAATGTGGAATATACAATTTTAGCTAAAACAGGAATATATGCAAAAATAAAAAATGGGCAAGGCAAATCTTTAGCATTTAGAGCAGATATGGATGCTTTACCTTTAATTGAGAATAATAATTTAGAATTTAAATCAAAAAATGAAGGTATTATGCATGCTTGTGGGCATGATGTGCATATGGCAGTACAACTAACTTTACTTAAAATACTTGCAGAGAATAAGGATTTATGGAAAGGTAGTGCACATTTTTTCTTTCAACCAGCAGAAGAAACTGTCGGTGGAGCTAAAAGAATGTTAGAAGAAGGCATTGATACAGAAAAAATTGATAATATTTTATCTTTTCACTGTGCCCCTGAAATTGAAGTTGGAAAAATTGGAATAAAATATGATAAATTACATGCAACATCTATGGTGTTTAAATTTAGAATATTAGGTAAGGCAACTCATGGTGCTTTAGCATATACTGGAATTGATAGTGTAGTGATAGGAAGTAAGGTAGTAGATTTTTTACAAACAATAGTTTCAAGAAGAATTGATGCACGAGATTGTGCCGTAATAACTGTTGGAACTTTTAATGCTGGTACAGCTGAAAATATTGTCGCAGGAGAAGCAGAATTAACTGGAACAGTGAGAACATTAACACAAGAAATGAAAAAATATATTTTAAATATTTTTAAAACTGATTTGGTCAAATTTGTTGAAGCATATGGTGCAAAAATAGAAATTAATATAAGGGATAGTTATGCACCCGTAATAAATAATAAAGAATTTACTGATTATTTATTAAAAAATGCAAAGGATATTTTAGGAGAAGATAAAATAGAATATATACAAATACCTAGAATGGATGTAGAAGATATAGGCTTCTTTTTAGAAAAAATTCCAGGTACCTTCTATAGATTAGGTGTTTCAAAAGATAATTTTACACAATTGCATACAACAAATTTTTATGTTGATGAAGAAGCATTGAATGTAGGATTAAAAGTACAATTAAAGATAGCATTGGAGTATTTATGTTAAAAATTGGAGATATAATAGAAGTTGAAATAGAGAAGATAGTATTTGGTGGAGAGGGCTTAGCTTATTACAATCAAATAGTCATTTTTGTGCCACTTTCTGCAATAGGTGATAGGTTACAAGTTAAAATAATTTCTGTAAAAAAAACATATGCTAGGGGTTTAATCGAAAAAATATTGCTTCCTTCTAAAGATAGGATAACTGCAGAAAAAATTAGCTTTGAAGATAATTCAGGCTGTGATTTTAATCATTTAAAATATGAAAAACAATTAGAGTATAAAACAAAAATGCTTGAAGAAATGTTTTTTAGCATTTCAAAAATTGATATAAAACCAATTTATAATGGCATCGTACCTAGTTTGGAAATTAAAAATTATAGAAATAAGGTTGCACAACCTTTTATTAAAATAAAGGATAAAATATATCTTGGATTCTATAAAAGAAAATCTCATGATACTTTTGCAGTTGAAGAAGATTTATTAAAATCCGATGTAGCAAAAAAAGTAGAAGAACAATTTTTAAATGAATTAAATAAAGAAAAATTTACTGTATATAATGAAAAAAATCATACTGGTTTTTTGAAGAGTTTAATTATTAGAAATAATAGAAAAGGTGAAGCTATGCTTTGTGTCGTAATAAATAAAACAAGTCTTTTACCAAAATTAAAGAAAGTTTTAGCAAGAATATATGAAGAAAATAGCTTTATAAAATCCATATATATTTCAATAAAAGAAAAAAAGGACAATATAATTTTAGGTGAAAAAAATATTCTAGTTTTTGGAGAAAAATATATTAGTGAAAATATTTTTTCAATTAATTTTAAAATATATTTAGATTCATTTTTTCAAATTAATGTAAAACAAGTCGAAAAGCTATATAATACAGCCTATTCTATGTTGGATGAGGTTAATAATATGAATATTATTGATGCTTTTTCAGGAACTGGAACTATAGGTATGATATTAGCAAAAAAATATAAAAAGGTATATTGTATAGAAAGTGTGGCTAGTTCTGTAAAATCAGCAATTGAAACAGCAAAAGAAAATGGCATAAAAAATATCGAATTTATTTGTGCAAAGGTTGAAAATAGTATAGATAAAATATTGAAAAAAGAAAATATAGATAGTATAATTTTTGATCCTCCAAGAAAGGGCTTAGAAAAATCAGTAATTGAAGCCGTTGCAAATAAAAAAATAAAGAATATCATATATATTTCTTGTGAACCATCAAGATTTGCAAGAGATTTAAATATGTTTATTGAAAAAGGATATAAATTGAAAAAAATTACGGCTGTCGATATGTTTCCAAACACGCATCATGTGGAGACGGTAGCGTTGATACAAAAGATGTAAACTTAGAAATCCTGCATTTTAAGAAGTTTTAAACATTTTGTCTTTGATAAATATGAAGAAGGATACGTCAAAAAGACTCAAAAAAACTACATGGACGTAAGATTAGTTTTGCAACTGGTATGAGGAGACACAAAAAAAATATAATAAGATAAAACCCATTTTATACTTTCTACAAGAGTAGCTTAAATAAGGCTGCTCTTTTTTTATTCAAAGAAAGGAGGTAGGGATGAATTTTGATTATTTTTATAATAGGCAATCCGAAATGTATAACTTCATTAGGTTACCTATGGTATTGATGGAAGATGAGATTTTTGAGAGCATTTCTATTGAAGCAAAAGTTTTGTATTCATATATGCTTAATCGAATGGGTCTTTCATATAAAAATGTTAAGAAAGATGCAGATCCTAAGTATGCTTGTTATTGCAGCAAAGTCACAGAAGATCAGGTAATTGAAGCAGTTGTAAAGCATGGTGCGAAAACCGTTAAAGAAGTAAATGCCATAACTGGAGCAATGAAAAATTCGCTTTGTAAGGAAAACAATCCTTTTGGGGTATGTTGTCATAAGATTATTCAGGAAGCCATTGATAAGGGATTAACCATGAAATGATTTGAGTTGATATCTTCCCACAAACGAGAGCCAATGTTGGATATGTTTCCAACTACGAGTGTGGATATGTTCCCCTTAACCATAGGGGTTGAGAACGCAGTTTTGATAGCTATCAAGGCAACTCGAAACATGTTGAAGCCCTAACCCTGCTATCGCGCGATTAGCAAAGCTAATCGATGCGAAGTAGAGTTCAATTGGTGAAAGCTACGGCTGAGACTCTAGTATTGATGACAAGGGAATAGAGGGTTAGAGGCTCTGTAAAGCTTGAAATTAATAGGTTTATGAATTTTGAACTAAATAATCATATTATTAATTTTTTTTATTAAAAGGCTAAGCAGCATTAAAAATAGTGAATGAGATGATTCAATATTAGATAAATAATCTTTGTTCGATCTAATCTTATGTATATACAATCTTCGTAGTTTGAGTGGATATCTATTATCATACTTGACAAAATTTGATAATTTAAGTAGAGTTTAAATAATACTTAAAAGAAAGATTGGAAAATTTTGAAATTATTTATTCAAATGTCTCCATTGGCAACTGCCAAGGCAGAATGTGTGTGCAATCACTTTTGATTGACTATAAAAATTAAATATTTTGAAAGGAGAAATAATGGAAACAATAGTATCCGCTTTATTAGTTTTTGTCTCTACATCAACTGACTACTTAGTTGTTTTGACTATTTTATTCGCCAGTCAAGGCAAGAAAGGTTTGAAATCAATTTATGCAGGACAGTATTTAGGTACAGGACTGCTTGTTCTGGTTAGTCTTATAGCCGCTTACTTTTTAAATTTTATTCCACAAGATTGGATTATCGGACTCCTTGGTCTAATTCCACTAGGTCTTGGTATAAGAGCAATTTTTGTGGATGAAGATATTGATGAAGAAGACATCGAGGGAAAAATTACCGGATATGGATCAAAAATCTTAGCATTTACAAGTTTAACAGTGGCAATGGGTGGAGATAATTTAGGAATTTATATACCCTATTTTACAGGAAAGAGTTTGATTGAGATTAGTATAAGTTTAGTAATATTTGCGTTAGGAATTTTGATTCTATGCAAATTATCTCAAAATCTCGCCTCAATTTCTGCTATCGGAGAGATTGTAGAAAAGTATGAAAAAATAATTGTACCAGTCGTGTTTATTGGGCTCGGTCTCTATATATTGATTGAAAATGGAACGATTAATTATTTCATATCCCTAATCACAAGTTAATAGTTATTTTTATATTTCAGACCTATTAAAGGAAATCTTTAGTAGGTCTTTTTTGTTTACTTAAAATTATCTTATCTGTCCCAAGAAATATGATAAGCAAGAATTGTGTATGAAGTTGAAAATAAGTGTTTATTTTCTTGCCTGTTATATGGGAGGTAAATTAATCGAATAGAAAAACTGAATAAGAAAAAAGAAGTTTTATTTGAAGAACACTCAAAAGACTATGTATTAGCAAAACCAAAAATAATAAATAAATTTCGATAAATCTCGTCTACTATATTTATGGTATTTTATTTATAAAAATGATAATTATATATTATAAGTAAATTTAGATTTAGAGATAATTTAAAACATAAGAAATATACTTATGGATATATTCTCACATACTACGCTTACTTAAAATATTAAAATTTATGCATACTGACCACTCAAGCCACGTTGAAGCCCTAACCCTGCTATCACGCAATTAGCAAAGCTAATCTATGCGAAGCAGAGGTAGGTCTCATGCCAGGTTTTCCCAAAGAGAAGCGAGTGAATAACGAGCTTCGATTGGTGAAAGCTACGGCTGAGACTCTAGTATTGATGACAAGGTAATAGTCTGTTAGACATTCTGAAAGGCTTGAAATCAATAGGTTTATTGTTTTTAGATTCAATAACAAGAGTCTGAAAATTGCTTAACGGTATGGATGGGGTATAAGATAATATAAGTTAGAATTGGTGAGAGGCATACCATTATGAAGTTTAGCGATAGATATCAGGATATTGATATAGAAGTTGGAGAGGGAAAGATATAGATTTTTGAGTTTTTTTTAAGCTTTGACAGTATGCGCATTCTATTTTGATGGAACTAGTCGTATAATTAAAGAAGACTGGGGAGGTCTTGTGGACATTATGCCTACAATGAGCAAAGCATTATGGGTTCTAGTTATATTGTCTATAGCTGTTAACTCTGTATCTATTTTAAAATATAAACGACTAAATGAAAATTGATTTTATACTAATATTGAATAATGTTTACAGCGCTTACTAATTTGTAGGTGCTTTTTTGATGCCTAAAATTAAGGAGGTGAGATATTGGCAAATAGAATAAAAGGGATAACTGTTGAGATTGGTGGAGATACTACCAAATTACAGACAGCTTTAAAACAAGTTAGTGCAGAGAATAAACATACTCAGTCTGAACTTCGTGATATTAACAGACTTCTTAAACTTGATCCTGGCAACACTGAACTTATCTCACAAAAGCGTTTGTAGATTGGAAACTACAATAATCGCCTAAGCTCTTAATAATCACCTAGAAATATGGTATAATTAGGCGAAATAAAAAGGAGGTAGGCGAATGAGGTTTTTTAATTATGAAAATCTAGCAAGAAGTAAGTGGGATAATGAAATAATAAATCTTCTTTCACAAATTCATGAACACAAAGGAAAACAAGAACTTTTTTTGACACGCAAACCTGCTTTTTTAGATAAATTAGTAGAGATTGCTAAAATTCAAAGCGTAGAAGATTCTAATAAAATAGAGGGAATTGTTACTACAGCAGTCAGAATAAAAGAGTTAATGAATCAAAAAACAACTCCTAGAAATAGGGATGAGGAAGAAATTCTTGGATATAGAGATGTATTAAATACAATTCATGAAAGTTATGAATATATTCCAATCAACAGTAACTATATTTTACAACTTCATAGAGACCTATTTAAGTATAATGAAAAAGGAATTGGTGGTAGTTATAAAAATACGCAGAATTCTATTGTGGAAAAAGATAAAGAGGGTAATGCTATCGAAAGATTTAAGCCATTATCTCCATATGAAACACCAGGTGCAATTGAGCAAATTTGTAATGAATTGAATATAGCTTTTGACAAAAAAGATGTGGATTCGTTGCTTTTAATTCCGATTTTTATTCATGATTTTCTTTGTATTCATCCTTTCAATGACGGAAATGGAAGGATGAGCCGTTTATTAACAACCCTTTTGTTATACAAACAAGGATATGTAATTGGAAAATATATCAGTTTAGAAAGTAAAATAGAAAAAAATAAAGATAGTTATTATATAGCTTTAGAAAAAAGTGGGATAGGTTGGTATGAAAATAAAGAAGATTCTGTGCCATTTATAAAATATATTCTTAGAACCATATTAGCTGCTTATATTGATTTTGAAGAAAGGGTTGATTATATAGACGAAAAAGTGCCTACAATCGAACTTGTGAGAAATGCAATTGATAGTAGATTAGGTAAATTTACTAAAAGTGATATAATGGAATTAGTTCCAAGTGTAGGAAAGGCTACAATCGAAAATATGCTTAAGCAATTGACTGAGAAAGAGTACATTGAAAGGCATGGTAAAGGAAGAGCGACCTTTTATGTAAAAAAGTAATAAATTTATGAGCATGTTAAAAGTATAGCATATATATGAAAAAGATAAAATTTTTGTATTGATTGGAGGAGAGTAAGAAGTGACTATCAAAGAAGAATTATTTGCGTTGCAAGATATTTCTTATGGGAATTTTCAGTCAAAATTGATTCCTGGAATTCCTAGAAAGCATATTATAGGGGTTAGAGTTCCAGAAGGCAGAAAGCTTGCCAAAAGGCTTTTAAAAGAAGAGAAAGTATCTAAATTTCTAGAAGAACTTCCACATAAATACTATGATGAAAATATGCTTCATGGACTACTTATTTCTGAAATAAAGGACTATGATAAATGTATTAAGGCAGTTGATAAGTTTCTACCTTTTGTAGACAATTGGGCTGTTTGTGACATCATGTCTCCTAAAATCTTTAAGAAAAATAAGACGGCACTTTTGCAAAAAATTAAAGAATGGTCCATATCAAAAAAAACATATACCTGTCGCTTTGGAATTGAAATGTTAATGACTTACTATCTTGATGAGGATTTTAAGCCTGAGTATTTGGAAATACCCACTTCTATTCATAGCAAAGAGTATTATGTTCAAATGATGATTGCATGGTTTTTTGCAACAGCTTTGGCAAAGCAATGGAATACAACCATAAAATATATTGAAGATCATCGATTAGATACAAAAATTCACAATATGGCAATACAGAAAGCTCGTGAAAGTAACCGTATTACAAGTAAACAAAAAGAGTATTTAAAGTTACTCAAAAAATAAGGAGTTGATAATTAGGTGAATATTATGAATAATTATGAATTAGCTTTGAAAATAGCAACTGAAGCACACAAGGGTCAAGTAGATAAAGCAGGAGTTCCATATATTAATCATCCTTTAACTGTAGCAAGTCTTGTTGATACGGAAGAAGAAAAGATAGTTGCATTATTACATGACACTATTGAAGATACGAATATTACTGAACAAGATTTAATAGATTATGGGTTTCCAAATAAAATAGTAGAAGCAGTAAAATTATTGACACATAATAAAAATGTACCATATATGGATTATGTTGCAAAAATTAAAGATAATGAATTAGCTAGAAAAGTAAAAATAGCAGATTTAACACACAATTCAGATTTAAGTAGATTAAAAGAAATAACAGAAAAAGATAAAAAAAGATATGAAAAATATCAAAAGGCATTATTATATTTAAGTTAATTGCAATTTTAAGCACCCTTAGGGGTGTTTTTTTTATATAGCTGTCTTTAGCTTATATTAAAAATAGTTGATTTTTTTAATTTTATAGTGTACTATATGAGTATATAAGTTGTTATTAGTATTTTAATTTTTTATATGATATAATATAAACAAAAAAAATGGGGTATAACTAATGAAAAATGTAATAGTTTTAGGGAATTTTGATGGTGTTCATAGGGGACATCAAAAATTAATTACTATGGCTTTAGACTATGCAAGAAAAAATAATTTGAAATGTATAGTTTATACTTTTTCTACCTTACCGAATAATAAAAAATATATTATGACAGTTGAAGAAAAGGTAAATGCTATAAAAGAACTTGGTGTTGATGAAGTATATATTGATGATTTTTATAATATAAAAAATTATATGCCTGAAGAATTTGTAAAAGATATTTTAATAGAAAAATTACAAGCAAAAAAAGTCTTTTGTGGCTTTAATTATACTTTTGGGCACAATAAGATAGGAAATATAGAAAAATTGTCTAAATTAATTGATACAAGTGTTGTGGATGAAATAAAAATCAATGATATAACAGTTTCGAGTAGTGTAATAAGAAAATATATTGAAGAAGGCTTACTTGAAAAGGCAACAGAGTTATTAGGAAAACCTTTCCAAATTTCTGGACCTGTTATACATGGAAAACAATTAGGAAGAACAATAGGCTTTCCTACTGCAAATTTAAGATTAAATGCCTTAAAAATTTCTGTTCCATATGGAGTTTATGGTGCATATCTTGAGATCGAAGGAGATAAAAAAAGACATTTAGCGATAATGAATATAGGAAAAAATCCAACTGTAAATGATGAAAATACGGTAACAGCTGAAGCGAATATATTCGATTTTAATGAAGACATTTATGGTAAAAAAATTTGTATTTATTTAATAAAGCGTATAAGAGCTGAAAAAAAATTCAAAAATTTGATTGAACTAAAGAAGCAAATTACAACTGATAAAGATTTATGGAGGAGTATAGCAAGTGCATCAAATAAAAATTGAAAATTTTGAAGGACCTTTTGATTTATTATTGCATTTAATAGAAGAAAAAAAAATTGACATTAAAACAATTAAGATTAGTAATGTGATTGATGATTATTTAGAGGTTATATATAAATATGAAAAAAATAATTTAAAAGTAAAAGTTGAATTTTTACAGATGGCGAGCATTTTATTAGAAATAAAAGCATATTCTATAATTAGGAAAAAAAATTCTGATATTAATGCTACAAAATTGGAACAAAAATTAAAAGAATATAAATTATTCAAAGAAATAGCAAGTATTTTTTTAGAAAATGAAAATGAATTTTATAAATCATTTTCAAAAAATACTGGCGAAGATTATATGCAGGATATTATAGAACATGATAATACAAGATTAACAAAAGAAAATATTAATATTTGCTTAAATGATATAGTATTAAGATTATTAGGAACAAAAGATAGCATGAAAATAGATGTTAATGATGATTTTACTGTTGATGATGCAAAAGAAAATATTTTAAATTTACCGAATAATAGACTGATATCATTTAAAGAAATTTTAAATAATAAATATTCTAAAAAAAGAATAGTTATATTTTTTATTACTATATTAGAATTATATAAAAATAATCTAATAGACCTTATTATCGATAATAATGAATTTTACATAAAAAAGGGGAACAATGTTTAGAGCAGGATTTATTGTTATGGGTATCAATATGCTTAGTAGACTTCTTGGTCTAATTAGAGAAATTTTAGTAGCATATTTTTATGGTAGTAGTGGTTTAACAGACGCTTACTTTGCAAGTGCTAAAATATCTAATTTTTTCACAACTTTACTAGGTGAAGGTTCGTTAGGAACCGTTTTTATACCCTTATATACTGAAAAAAAAGAAAAATTAGGAACTAAAAGTGCTAATGAATTTGTTTATTCAATTATGAATTTAGTTTTTAATTTCACATTAACAACATCAATTATTACAATAATTTTTTCTAGATTTATATTGAAATATTTAATTGGATTTAATGACGCACAAAGAATAGAAACAGCTAATATTTTACTAAAAATAATGGCTGGTTATTTAATTTTTATAGCCTTATCAGGTGTAGTTGCATCATTTTTGAATAATCATAAAAAATTTATTGTTTCTACATCAACAGCTTTAGTATTTAATATTACTATTATAGTTGGAACTTTATTATCATATAAAACAATTGGAATTTACGGATTGGGTATTAGTTTTCTTTTATCAGGAATTTTTCAATTTTTAATGCAACTTCCTATGTTTTTTAAAATAATAAAAGAATACAAATTTATGATTAATTTAAAAGATCCCTATGTTAAAGAATTTTTTAAATTGATGTTTCCAACATTAATCGGTATCTTTGGTTACCAAATTAATGAATTAATTGATACTAATTTTGCAGCATTTTTAAAAGTTGGTACTATTAGTGCTATAAATTATGCAAGTAGATTATATTTGCTACCTGTAGGTGTTTTTGCAATTTCATTATCTGTTGTTATCTTTCCAAGTTTAACAATTGCAGTAGTAAAGGAAAATGATAAATTAAAAAAATCTATTTTTATACGTGGTTTAAATATGTTAGCATTTTTAATAATTCCATCAATGTTAGTTTTATTTTTTTACTCAAAAGATATTATAAGCTTGATCTTTGGTTATGGTCGTTTTAGAAAAGATAGCATAATAATGACGGCTGAAATATTGAAATGTTATTCAATAGGTTTATTATTTTTCTCAACAAATCATTTATTAACAAGGGCACATTATGTTCATAAAGATAGAAAAATACCTGTATTTGCTTCATTTTTTTCAATAATGATAAATGTCCTTTTAGATTATTTACTATATAAAAGATATACACATATGGGGATAACATTAGCTACATCAACAGCAGCAATGGTTAATTTTATAATTTTATTTATTTCAACAAGAACAAGATATATTAATTTTTCAATAATAAAATACTTCTTATTTATTATAAAGACTTTGATTATTTCCATAATTTGTCTTGTGATTTCAAAACATTTTACTAATATATTCTTAAAATTATTAATTTTTGCCTTGGTATATTTTGCCTTATGGTCTTATGAAATTATTAATAAAAAAACAAAATTGTTTGATTGAAAGGAGAAAAAAACATGAAAAAAGCTTTATTTATGCTTCTTATACTAAATAGCTTTTCGGCATATTCAATCCAAAAACCTAATTTAGATTTATATTACAAACAAAAGAAAATTGGCTCTATTTTAGGAGATTTTAATAAAATAAATGAAACTTTTGAAATTGGATATAGTAAAGATGAAAAGTTCAATATTAATAATCGTATAAGTTTTGGATATTTTACTCATGATTTTAAATATAATACAGCAGAAAAAAAGACTTTAAATACTATAAGTGTATCAAAAAATTTAAGAGATTTTGCTATAAGTAAAAAACAAGAAATTTTAAATGATTATTATGTAAATAAAGGCAAACTTATGAATGATTACTATAATGCCTTAGATATTTATTCAAATTTAATTATTAAAAAACATGAAATTTCATATTTAACAGATACTATAAGTAAAATTAAAAGTGATAAAAAAATATTAGAAACTCAATATAAGGCTGGGGTCATATCAAAAATTGACTATGATACTGTAGTTGTAGATTTATTAGCTTATCAAAATAAAGTAAATATTTTAAAAAATGATATAATAGAATTATTAGATTCTCTAAAACAATATGGTTTTGAAGAAAAAATAGAAAATATTAAAGATTTTGAAATAAAAAATTTGGATAAAGAAAAATTAACTAAATATATAGAAGAAGAAAATTATAAAATTAAATTAGATAATGATTTGATTAAACAAAAGAAACTACATTCATATTTACCAGACATTAATGTAGGTGCAAATTATCAATTTGAAACTAAAAATTACGGTGTAAGTCTTAATATTAATAAATTATTTACATTGGATGGTAGTGATGTAGTAGAAGCTAATCTTAATTATGTACCTAATAAAAAAAGTTTAAATTTAAAAAATGAAATGGCTAAATATGAACTTCTTTATAGAACATATATAATTGATGAAAAAAAAGAATTTTTAGCAAGTGAAACATATAAAATAGATAAAGTAAAATATAGTGTAGGTAAGCTTAGTTATAAAGATTTAACAGAATCAAAAGTTAAATTAGATACTGCAAAAATTGATTTAGTTAAAAGTAAAAATAATTTAGCTCTATATTTTTTAAAGAGAGGATTGTGATTAAACTATGATAACAAAGAAAAAGAAAAAAAGAATAATTATATCTATAATAATAGTACTATTACTTGGTATTGTAGGTGGTGTTTATCTAAAACATTCTAAAACAAGTGTAGTAGCCCCTCAAACTTATGAAATTGTAAAGAAAAATATAGATTTTACATATACTATTACCGGAGTAGTAGAATCTGAAAAAATTGTTTCTGTATTTGCAGATAATGCAACAACAGTAGATAAAGTTAATTTTAGAATAAATGATACAGTCAATAAAGGAGATATTTTATTGACCTTTAAACCAAATGATGATAATAATTCTCAAAGATTAAATGTAGCAAAAGCAAAAGCAGTTTTACCTTTTTTAAGAGAAGAATATGAAGCAGCTAAAAAAGTATTTTCTGCAGGTGGAATATCAAAATCAGAATTAAATAAGGCTAAAGAAGCACTAGAAAGTGCCGTAATTGATGTAAAAATTGCAAGTAGCGGTTACAAAGCTAGTCCAAGAGTTTTGATAGCTCCAATATCAGGAGTAATAACTGAAGCTAATGCGGACGATAATTACAAAATAGATCCAACAAGACCCTTATACAAAATAGAAGATACTGAAAATTTAAAAATAACTTTGGAAGTACCTAATTATAAAGCTAAGAACTTATCTATAGGACAAGAAGTTACAGTTAGCTCAGATTCTTTAGAAAATAATGAAGTTTTATCTGGTAATATAAAAAGCATTGGAAAAATTTCTAAAAAAAGTGATAATACAAATGATGCTGTAACCTTAGTTGAAGTTAGCTTAAATAATTATTCAAATTTAAAGCCAGGAGATACTGTTGAAGCAAAAATTTCATATTTATCACTAAAAAATAAGTTGATTATACCTTTACAATATATTTTATATGAAAATAACCAAGCCTATACTTTCATTTTAAACAAAAAAAATATAGTTGAAAAAAGAAAATTGGTCCTTGGTAAAAATGACAATATAAATTATGAAGTTATTAGTGGTATTTCAGAACATGATAGATTGATTAATAATTCTGAAGGATTGTATAAAGAAGGAGATAAATTTTAATGATAAAAATAAGAAATTTAACAAAGACTTATCATACTGGTAAATTATCTGTTGAAGTTCTTAAAGGTTTAAATCTTGATATTGATAATGGTGAATATGTTTCAATAATGGGACCATCGGGTAGTGGAAAATCTACGTTTCTAAATATTTTAGGTTGCCTTGATTTACTTTCAACGGGAGAATATATTTTAGATAATAAAAATATTGATAATTTATCAGATGATGAATTATCTGAAATACGCTGTGAAAAAATAGGCTTTGTATTTCAATCATATAATTTATTATCAAAATTAACAGCATTAGAAAATGTAGAATTACCAGCGATGTATTTAGGTACAAAAAAAGATGTAAGAAGAAAACACGCTTTAGAATTACTTGATTTAGTTGGACTTTCAGATAGAATTAATCATAAACCTAATGAAATGTCTGGTGGACAAAAACAAAGAGTTGCTATTGCAAGATCAATGATTAATAATCCAAAGATTTTACTTGCAGATGAACCAACAGGGAATTTGGATAGTAAATCAACAGAAGAAATTTTACAAATTTTTAAGAAATTAAATGATTCTGGTGTGACTATTATAATGGTTACGCATGAAGAAGATGTAGCCGAACATACAAAAAGAATAGTTAGATTAAAAGATGGAATAATTAATAGCGATATGCCTGTTATTGAAAGAAGAGGTGTATAATGAATATAATAGAAATATTTAAATTATCCATACAAAATTTATTAAATTTTAAATTAAGATCGTTTTTAACTATGTTAGGAATAATAATAGGTATAAGTTCAGTTGTTTTAATTTCATCATTAGGAGCAGGCTTCCAGAGCAAGTTATTATCGGACATATCTGAAGATGCTGGTTCTTTATTAGAAGTTAGTTTTAACCCTAAATATAAATCAAAAGGTATATTAGAAAAAGAATATTTTACAGATGATGATCTTGAAATTCTTAAAAATTTTCAATCGATTGTATCAGCAACAAGTGCTACAACTATTGATAAAGATATTAGGGAAAAAACAAAAGATGATTATGTGTATACTTTTCCTGCAGATAAGAATTACTTATCAACTATGAAACCGAAAATAACAGCTGGAAGATATTTTACAGAAGACGAAATTAATAATGGTGCAAATGTTGCATTAATTGATAGAAGAAAGGCAAAAGAACTTTTTGGAAATAATGCAATAGGAAAACAAATAACTCTTACTGATGGAACTATGAACTATGTAGTAACAATAGTAGGAACAGTAAAAGAAATTGGAGAAGAACTTTCAAGCACATTTCACGATCCTACAATAAGATTAACTATTCCAAAACTTTATGCTGAAGAAATAAATGGTCAAAAAGAAAGTGAATATAGTAGCATAGTAGTAAGAGCAAAAGATAATAAATCTTTATCAATGGCACAAAAAGAATTAGAACAATATTTTAAATTCAAAACTAATAAGACTGATTTATATAAAATAAAACCTTTACAAGAGCAAATTGATACAATAACCAATATTATGGATAAAATATCTTTATTTATAATGTTTGTAGCAGCAATTTCAATAATTGTTGGTGGTATCGGTGTAATGAATATAATGCTTGTTAGTGTAAAAGAAAGAATAGTTGAAATTGGATTAAGAAAAGCAATTGGTGCAAAAAATAAGCAAATAATCAATCAATTTCTTATTGAAACCATAATATTAACGCTTATTGGTGGTATTATAGGCATTATAAGTGGCTATGTTTTAGCGATGTTAATTGGTATTTTCTTAAAAGTTATTCCAATATTACAAGTATCAACGATGTTAACAGCATTTATAATATCGACAGTAACAGGTTTGATATTTGGAATTTATCCAGCGAAGCAGGCAGCGAAATTATCACCAATAGAAGCATTAAGAAAAGAATAATAAAAATTTCATAAGATACATTATCGGACTAACAATTTTAAAATAAAAGACCTACCTTTAAGCGATAAAAAAAAATAACGACCATACTCTTGTATGGTCGTTTCTTCATAAATATGTAAATTATTTCATATTCTATTTTAAATATTGATTTCAACTATATAATTCTTGAATAATGGTCCAGAACTGAATTCAAGTTAATATAGTGTTCTACAATCTTAACTCCATCTAAATCAGTTCTATCCACATGAATTTTTGTATAGTAGTTTTTTTCTGTAGGTAACAGTAATCCATTGTATATAAGAAATTCAGGGTACTTCTGCTTTAAATTATAATGATAGAATAGTTGTTTATAATTCAGTTGATCAACTTCTGCATTAAAGTATTTGGAATCGAAAAGAACAATTTTGTGATTATCATCATCAATAAATATATGATCGTACTGTATTTTATATGGACTTCTGCTCTTATATTGCAATCTTTTTTCTACGCTTTCTACATATTCCATTTCTGGCTTAAAGAATTTATTTTGTTTGTTTTCTCCCCAAATAATTTGATCTTCTTTTATTCCACAAAAACCATCGTTAAGATATTCATTTATCATTACTTCCCAATAATTTTCAAATTTCAATGTTATAAGTCTGACATTATCTCTAGTTGTGCTTTTCCACTCTATATATTCAATCAAATTGTTAATAAGCCTTTTTTCTATATCTTTAAAATATAGATTTCTAATCCTTTTTAGTTCATTAAGTACATATCTTAAGTTTTTGAATATATTGTTTTTATTAATATATTCATACGGCATAATCATATTTATAAATTTCTTATATCTGCTTGCATCGGATAAAACGTAATTCATACATTCGCTAATAAATACACTTTTATCCCTAGTCCTCTTAATAGTGAATGGGAAAAATATTACACCTTTTTTCTGAATGATTTTGTTTGATTTATTTACTGTTCTATTCCAATCTATGTTTCCTGCATATCCATTTTCATAATAATGTTCATTAGATAAATATAAACCATATTTCTTATAATGCATCAAAATGCCTAAATATGCTTTTATCGGAAATTCTCCTTTTATTCCCTTATCAAAACTACCATAACTTGCTTTTGATTTTGATAAAATATAAAGTATTTGTTTCATACAAGAAACTTGATTGTGTTCATCATCAACTTTATAATGTTTTGGAAATGAAAATAAAATTTTCTCGTTTTTTATAATAACTCCGACAAAAGAGATTGTAAGACTTCCATTATATTGATCACAATAATCAAATATATCCCAAGAGTTTACGAAGTCTTTATCAACAGTTTGACCATCATTTACTATCTGAAATTCCTGTTGTCTCATTTCGCACCTCTATAATTATTGTTTATCATATAAATAAAGTAGTTCTTTACTAAATACGTTAACCTTATTACCAAAATCTTTATAAAGAGAAGAGAAGGTTTTGTATTCTTTATTAAATATCGTATACTCATCAGAAATAACTGCACCTTGTACATCATCCCATAAATAATGCAATAGTTTATTTTGTATTGCAGCAAATTTGTGTTCCTCATTACTATAATTTTTGAATTTAATAAAGAACTGTCCGATTTGCTTATCTTCACTAAGTTCTAGTTTTGTAGTTATAAGCTCATTCAATGACATATATAATTTATTCCATTCAAATTCTTTATCAGTAAGAGTAAATGTATATCCATTCATGAATTTTCCATTTTCATCAGATATAGGGCTTACATCAACATATAAAAATTCAAATCTTCTTTTAAACGCTGTATCTATTACATTTACGTTCTGATCACTTGTATTAACTGTACCTATAATATGAAAATTCCTTGGTAAGTATATTTTTTTACCAATATTAATGCCTTTTTCATCAAAATATTGAATTATTAAGTCATTATTAATAGAGTATTCACTGACTCCGTTCTCATCTCTATCTAATAATTGAAAAATATCTCCAAATATACTTGCAATATTACCTCTTGACATTTCTTCAACAATTAAAAATATTTCTTTATCACTATACTCAAATGCCCTAGCAAGTGCTTGCGAAAAAATCCCAGCCTTAAACTCATATCCAATTTCACCATTTTTTGATGTTGGCATAATATCTCCTATGAAATTGTAATATGAATAATCTGAATAAATGGTTGTTTTAAAAACAAATGGATTATTTTTATTCTCAATGTCCGGATAGCAATTTCTTATTAACTTATCCACTCCATAACTTTTTCCTGTTCCAGGTGCTCCAAAGTATATATTTTGAATGTTATAATTCAACTTTATGCAATCCATATCCTCATAAGAAGTATCAATAGTATTAGGTAATAAATTGCTATCCTTGGTTTCGTAGTCTAATGGAATTAATTCACTCCACGCCTTGTGAATTTCTGTGCTATTCTCATATTCTATTTCATTTTTTTCATCAACAATTACTGCATTTAATATGAGTTCATCTTGATTTCTTATTTCTATATCATATACGAACCAACACGCAGTTTCGGACATACCAAGTTGTTTCTGGGCTTCCTTTATAAACATTTCGTTAGTGTATACAATATCCTTTTCTTCGTAGGTATTGCTTGGTCCATATTTCAACCTTAATCTTCCAGCATGAGATTTAGATGTGTCTCTAGTTATCAATAATATATATTTCTGATTTACTATTTGTATATCATTAATATAAACTTTAGAAAACACGCCTGCCATTATAATTGGAGAGTCCACATCACCCCCTTGTACTAATCTCCCACCTTTTCCAATCTTAGTTTTAACACTAGATAATGAAACCGATGAATATAATACACCTTTTACAACTTCATTTATTGTTGGAGTATCATTTATCTTATATTCTTTACCTTGTCCCAATGATGTTGCCCAGTTAGGTGTTCCTCCTCCAGATTTAATATGAAATCCGAATGCTAGAGTTCCAAAATCAATTTTCATAATAATTGCCTCCATATATGATTCAATAATATTCCTACAAGATTTACATCCCAACCATTTGCTGCACGTTTAGATAGTTGCGTATATGATTGATCAATAAAATCAACTTCTCCATCATGGAATCCCATTAACCTAAATTGTTCCTGTACTGAATATTTTCTAACCACTTCTTTACCATTTATTTCACAAGGTTCAACAAGTCTCATCTTATTATGTTCAGGTGCTAAAATTGTAATGCTTATACCATCATCTCTAATCTTTTTATTATAAAGATCAAAGCAAGATACCTCATCTACAATAAATGACTCAATTCCATAAAAATCTTTAATTCTTTTAATTTGCTTTTCCGTCAAATATAGAAATTTATCTGGATCCTTATCAACAAAGTCTTTTAATCTCAAATCATTCTCTACTTTAGGTGGCTCCATAGAAAAATCTTCTGGTAATCCTCCCATTTTTGCAAACATCCATAAACGTTCCCTGTTTTGAGGAACCCCATAATCTTTTGTGTTTAATACAGCGTAACGCAAGTCCCCATATCCCAAATTTTTAAGCTCGAGTTTCAATGTATCAAAAGTATTTTTAAATCTTTTAGTAGCAAGACCTTTAACATTTTCTAAAAGAATATATTCTGGTTTTTTTATTTCACAAATTCTTATTATGTCATACATTAAAGTTCCTCTACCATATCTATCTTTTTCCCCATGCTGCAGTCCAACAGACGAAAATGGCTGACACGGAAATCCCCCAGTAAATAAATCGAAGTCAGGTAATTCATTTGGATTTATTTCCGTTATATCACCCCAATTTTTTATTTTATTACCTTTTTTGTCCTTATGATTTGCATCATAAAGTTCGGATGCAAATTTATCAAATTCAGAATATCCAACTACTTCATAATTTATTCCCGCTCTCTCTAATCCATAACTTGCCCCACCATATCCAGCAAAGCCCTCAAAAACTCTTACTTTTTTGTGGCGTTTTAATTTCTTCATTTTAAATAGTTCCTTTCAAAATTCTATGATATTAAAATATTTATACTTCATAGAAACTTATATTTATCATTCTACACACTCTACAATTTCCGAAATATCACATTCCAACACATCACATATCCTTAGCAATACATCAGTAGTAACATTTTCACCATTTTTTATTTTGTAGAATGTACTTTTACTTACTTTTGCTTTTTCCATAAGCTCAGTGTTTTTCATTTCTATATCTATTAATTTCTTAAATAATTTTTTATAGCTTAGTTTAGACATGATTATCCTCCAGTCTTATCCATCTTAACATCACATCGTTTCTATTATAACATAACAATAGAACTTTTAGTAGTATTATCTTCTTTTTTCTCGAACTGATTTTATAATAAAAAAATAATCATTGTAGCCAGAATACCACACCGACATATTCTATCTATCCGTTTCCTTTGAAGCTTCTTTCTTCTACATAGGTTTTGCTTTCTCTTCAGCCTTATATTTCTTTTTTTTCTTGGTTCTTCATCTGTTCCTTTTCTTTTAAAAGCTTAGACGATAGAATTCTAACATTAGTATGTTCCTTTCCATTATCATCAATGGATGTTCTTACCTGACCAAAAAGCTTTACAAAATTACCTTGCTTAAAATCCTTTGGAATATCTACCTTATCTCCGTAAGATGAGCAACTGCTTTATCATTGATTCCTTTTTCAAAACTAATTAGTGCCTTTGCAAAATTTTCGTTATTTTCGTTTTTTCATTTGTTCTAGTGTATTTCTCATTTCAACGTTATTACAACATATAATCATAGTTTTTGCTATCTCCCAAGGCGACCTATTTAGCTAGAAAAAACATCTTTCAAGCTACCTTAAATAGTTGGTAGTTTTTTATTTACCTTTTGTTTATTATTTGTTGAAAACATTTTTGTTTATTGAAAAAAACAACAATTTTCAATGTACTATGGTGTTGTACAAATTAAAAGTTTTCAACTTTTCAACAAAAAAATGTAAACAAATTAATGTTTACATTTTAAAATTTATATTTCTTTTATTATATCCGTTGGGTTAATTACATCCTTATAGTTTAATTTCATAGCAGTTTCTGCTTGCTTATATGTTGCATATATACACGCATTTACACACTCATATCCTTGCGCAAGATATGAAGCTATCATTCCTGTAAGTAAATCTCCCATACCTGCATTTGCCATTTTACTATTTCCTATATTTACTACATAAAATTTATTACCATCTGTAATTATGTTATTTTTTGATTTATATACTATAGTACCTTTAAATTTTGTTTTATTATAAAATTTTTCAAGCATTTTAAAAGGATCATCTAATATTTTATCTAAACTTCCTCCACACAATCTTGCAAATTCAAGTGGATGAGGTGTTAAAACACATTTTTCGTTAAGAATATTCAATACTTCTTTATTATTTGACAAATATGTTAGTGCATCTGCATCTATAACTATATTTTTATCTAAATTCGCTAAAATTATTGATTTATAGTCGAATTCAACGCCATTATTAGGTCCGATAACTATAGCATCTATTCCCCTATTACTATCTAAATTTATGCATTCAGGATTAACAATTAAATTAGCATTTTTAGTCATTTCATCACTAACAAGATAAGTATAACCCGCCCCACATTTTTTTGAAGCTAATGTTGCTAATAAAGCTGCTCCTTTTTTTGCGTAAATTTTCACTCTACCAAAATCACTTTTATTTGAAAAAATATTTTTTTCTTTTTTTATTTTTTTTATATCTTCTTTATCTATTAAAAATTTATTACTAGATTTTGAATAAATGCTAGGATTTACACCTATTTTACACAGTTTAACTTCTAGATTTGAATATAGTAAAGCTTCTTTATATGATGAAAGCATATATACTAAATCAGCTTGTAAATTTGAACTTACCATATCAATAGATATTATCTTATATCCATTTTCTTTATTGCTATTAATAATATCAATGATATTTTGATATTCATCTGATATTTTACCTTGCACTCCTATACCAAATAAGGCATCTATAACAATATCTATATTTTTTATTTCATCTATAAATTCTAACTTTAAATTTTTGCATATAGTATAATAAATACTTTGATTTTTTAAACACCAAATATATACTTTTTTTCCAATAGAATGCAATAATATTGCTAATGCTAATCCATCTGCACCATTATTACCTGGACCAACAAGAATAAGATATTTTTGTTTTGTTTTATCAATCACATTAAATAAATTATTTGCAGCCATCTGTATTAATATTTCTTCAGTATAACCATAGTCATTAATTAAAATATTATCAATTTCTTTGGATTCTAAATTATTTGTTATATTAATCATAAATCTTTAACCAATTCTTTCAAATATTTTTTTATTTTATCTTTTAACTCTTCATGTCTTAAACCAAATTCAACTGTTGCTTTAAACATTCCAAACTTATCTCCAGTATCATATCTAAGTGCATCAAAATCATAAGCATATAAATTATTAGCATCCTTTTCCATTTTTAATATTGCATCTGTCAACTGGATTTCACCATTAGCACCAGGCTTTATTGTTTTTAAATATTCAAATATTTTAGGTTCCAAGACATATCTACCTAAAGCAGCATAATCACTAGGTGCAACTTCAACATTAGGCTTTTCAATAAAATCATTTACCTTATATGTTCTATCATCTATTTTTTTATCGATGTTAATAATACCATATTTATATGTTTGGTCATGTGGAACTTTTTGAATACCTAATATATTTCCTCCACCTAATTCATAATATTTATCAACTAATTGCTTAGATACCGGCTTATTTTGAGTATACATTATATCATCACCTAATAATACTACAAAAGGTTCATCTCCTACAAAACTTTCAGCTCTTGATATTGCATGACCTAAACCAAGAGGTTCTTTTTGTCTTACATAATATATATTTGCTAAATTAGAAATTTTTTCTACAACATTCAATAATTCAGTTTTACCTCGTTGTTTTAAAATAGTTTCCAATTCATATGAATAATCAAAATGATTTTCAATTGATTCCTTATTTCTACCTGTTATAATTAATATTTCTGTTATGCCTGAAGCAATTAATTCTTCTACTAAAAATTGTAATGCAGGTTTATCAATAATTGGAAGCATTTCTTTAGGTTGTGCTTTAGTTGCTGGTAAAACTCTAGTCCCTATCCCCGCAGCAGGAATTACAGCTTTTCTTACTCTTTTCATAATCCTCCTTTGTTACAAAGAATTTACTCTTCTTTATTTTGTTTGAATTTATAACATTTACTATACCTAAATATTCATCATTAAAATAACAATGTAAGCTTTCCTCAGGTATATTTTTATCCATTTTTAAAGTCATCCCATTTAAAATATGCATCAATTCATTAAAATTTAAATTTATTTTATTCAACTTAAAATAGTCTTGCACATTATAAAAAGTAATTTCATCATTTTGGGGTACACAAAGCTTATCTATTCTTTCTCTTAATAAATAAATCATAGTACCATATGTTTTTAATTTATATGCTATATCTCTAACTAGGGATCTTATATATGTACCGCTAGATACTGTGACTTTAAAGCTAATTATACCCTTATTATACTCAACATTTTCAAAGGATTCAATAAAAATCTTTCTTTGTGTAAGTTCAACTTGTATATTTTTTCTAGCAAGTTTATATAATTTTTGTCCCTTATATTTTATTGCAGAAAACATAGGAGGAATTTGGTAGCTTTCACCTATAAATTCTTTTAAAACCTTATTAACACTAGGCAAATCAACATTATAATTTGCTTTTTTTAAAATAGTACCTTCAGAATCAAGGGTATCTGTTTCATAACCTAATTCCATTTTTACAACATAAGTCTTATTTTTCTTCATAAGTAGATCAGATAATTTTGTTGCATTATTACTCATCGCTATTAGCAAACCTTCTGCCATTGGATCTAAAGTCCCTGCATGTCCTATCTTTTTAAAATTATATTTTTTCTGCACTTCCTTAATTACAGTATGTGAGCTAACTCCAGCTCGTTTATTTATTAAAATTATTTTTGAATTTTCCATTATTTTTCCTTTTTAAAAAGTAGCTAAAAAGAACTTAGCTACTTATTGCTTTTTATTTTTGAAGGTATGTGTAAGATTATTGTCGTTCCCTCATTAATTTTAGATTTAACTTCTACAAGTCCTCCATGTATATCCATTACTTTTTTTACAATGGATAAACCTAAACCTGTTCCACCAGTATTTTTTGTTCTAGATTCATCAACTCTATAAAATCTTTCAAATATTTTTTCAAAATATTTTTCTTCTATACCTATTCCTTCATCTCTAATAGAGATAATAGCTTCTTTTTTATTTTGTTCATAATATGAATTTATATAAATATTTGTACCATTTTTTGAATATTTTATACTATTTTCAATTATAGTTCTAATTGCTTGTAATAATAAGCTTCTATCAGCTAAAATAGTATATTTTTCATTATTTTCTATTATTATATTATGCTTTTTAGCTAAAAACAAGGCATCTGTATATACTTGATTTATAAATGCAACTGAATCAAAAGTGTCTATATTAATTTTTACAGTATTTGCATCTCCCTTTGCCAAAAATAGTAATTTTTCTATCAAACTTTTCATATTATTAGATTCATCAATTATTAAATCAACAGAATCAGTTATTAATTCATTTTGACTATCACCATGTCTTTTAATTAACTCTGCATAACCTTTTATAATTGCAAGAGGTGTTCTAAGTTCATGTGAAACATCTGAAATAAATTTTGATTGATTATCAAAGGCAATATTTAATCTTTCTAACATATTATTTATTATTGTAATTAGATTATCAATTTCATCGCCATTATTTGTTTGTTTTATTCTAACCTTTAAGTCTTTTGTTGATATAGTTTGAGCAATTTTAATAATATCATTAATTGGTCTTAACATCTTACTTGTAATTTTATTAGACATAAAAACAATAATCGCAAGTGATATTAAAGTATAAAGTATAAAAAGAAGAATTAAAGTTTTTGTAATAATAACATCACTTGTAACATCTTTAAAAATATAAATATCAAAAACATTACCACAAATAGTCCTATTTATTCGTATAATATCAAAAATATGTTCATTTTCAGTGTAATGTGTTGCAATATTTTTATTTATTTTTTTCTTTCCAATAATTTCATTAATAGTTGTTAATTTTATTTTTGTAGAATTATCATTTTTTTTTGCATTAAAAGTATTTAATGCTATTTGGTCATAATTCTTTGCATTTCTAACTCTTATAATATAGCTATATTTTTCAACTCCAGGTTCAAAAGGTTGCGAATATACTATTTGTTGATTTTCTATTTTTGGATTAAGTTCCAAAGTAATAGTCTTATATTTAGTTGCAAAATTAGAAATTTTATTTAAAAATATATCAATTTCACTTATTTTTTTGCTATATAATTGCTTATTATATGAAGTGTTTTTTAAATTGATAAAATTAATAACGAAGAAACCACAAAAAAACATTGTAATAAGAAAAATTATAACAAATATTAGAGAAATTCTATTTGCGAATTTTAATTTTACTTTCTTCATTTAAAAATAAACCCCACACCTCTTATTGTTTGTATAAATTTTCTATCATAATTTTTATCAATTTTATCTCGAACATATTTTATATATAAATCTAGGATATTATCATTGCCAACATAATCATAACCCCAAACTTCCTCTAATATTTTGTTTCTAGAAAGAACAATTCCTTTATTTAAGACCAAGTAGTCTAATAATTCAAATTCTTTCTTTGATAGCGAAATTAATTTATCTCCCCTATACACTTCATAAGTCTTATAATCAATTTTTAAATCTTCATAGACAAATACATCTGGTTTTGATACATGATTCACTCTTCTTAACAAAGCCTTAATTCTTGCAATAAGCTCTTCATTTGAAAATGGTTTTGTCATATAATCATCAGCACCATAATCTAAACCAATAACCTTATCTGTAACTTCATCTTTTGCTGTTAAAATTATTATTGGAACCTGTGAAACTTCTCTTATTCTTTTACAAACTTCTATACCATTCATTTTTGGAAGCATAAGATCTAGTAATACTAATACGCAATCTTTTTTTAGAGCTTTTTCTAGTCCATCACGACCATCATAGGCTTTTTCGGTTTCATAACCCTCAAATTTTAATTCCATTTCTATTAAACGAGAAATTTTTTCATCATCTTCTATAATTAATATTTTATCTTCCATATTTAACCTCTAAATATTTTCAGTATCTAAATCACTTTCAGCTTGCCCAACAGGTAATTTTATTCTTATTAAATCATATTTTCCCATTTCAATATCTGTTTCAATAATAGCTATCGTATTCGGATTAACTACTTGTGTAAACTCATCATTTTTTGTATTGAGAAAATCTTTAACATAAAATTTTATCGGATCTGATTTAGGTCTTATCAATTCCAATTCCTTGCTTGTATCTAATTTATTTCTAATATATATTTTATATTTATTTTCAGCAACTTTTTCCATTACATTTGCAACTAATTGATATGTTTGACTATATGAAATATTAGTATCGTAATTTTGATCTTCTTGTGAAGTTTTTCCAAAGAAAAATCCTTTTGAGTATAGTCTATGACTTATTGTTTGTAATTCATATTTCCATTTTGGATTATATTTATAATTTCCTGTATAATAACAATCAATCGCTTCTCTATATTGCTTTGTAACTGTTGAATTATAATAGATACTTTTCATACGACCTTCAATTTTAAGTGAATCTACTCCTGCTTCTATTATTTTATCAATAAATTCAATTGTACATAAATCTTTTGCATTTAAGATATATGTACCTTCATTATCTTCAATGATATCATGAGCCCCTGTAGCTTCATGATCTTCAGCAACTATTTTATATTTCCATCTGCAATCTTGAGCACAAACACCTCTATTTGCATCTCTATTTGTAAAATAGTTACTTAATAAACAACGACCTGAGTATGCCATACACATTGCACCATGTATAAATGCTTCTATTTGTATTCCTGGTACACGATCCTTTATTTCTTTGATCTCTTTTAATGTCATTTCTCTAGCTAGTATTACTCTTGTTGCACCCATATCTCTCCACATTTTAACTGTTGCCCAATTTATACTATTTGCTTGTGTACTAATATGTATATCAAGACTTGGTGCATATTCTTTAACCATGCTAAATACTCCTAAGTCGCTGACAATTACTCCATCAGCTTTTACACTTGCTAAAAATTTTATGAATCTAGGCATATAATCTATGTCCTTATTATGTGCAAAGATATTAAGAGTAACATAAATTTTTTTACCTAAACTATGTGCATATTCTATCGCTTCTTCAAGTTCTTTATTTCTAAAATTAGCAGACATTCCTCTTAAATTAAATGCACCACCACCTATATAGCAAGCATCAGCACCAAAATGGAAGGCTTCTTTTAATTTTTCCATATTCCCTGCTGGTGATAGTAATTCTACTTTATTCAATTTGTTCCTCCTTGTGTATAGATATTATTGTCAAATTTTTGATGTGCTAAATCAAAGCTTAAAAATACAGTACCTGTTGAACCATTTCTATGTTTTCCAATTATTACCTCAACTTTGTTAGGTACATTTTTTACAAATTCTTTTTTTTCTTCAGCTGAATCAGATTTTTCATCTTTTCCATAATACTCTTCTCTATGTAGAAAAATAACTTGGTCAGCATCTTGTTCTATAGCACCAGATTCTCTTAAGTCCGATAACATAGGTCTTTTATCTGAACGACTTTCTACACTTCTTGACAATTGTGATAAGGCTAAAATAGGAACATCCAATTCCTTAGCTAACAATTTCAATGATCTTGATATTTCAGAAACCTGTTGTTCTCTTTGCTTATTTTGAGAAACACTATTTATTAATTGTAAATAATCAATTATTATAAAATCAAGCCCAGTATTTAATTTAAATCTTCTTGCTAAATTTTTAATTTCAAGTACTGTAACAGTTGCATCTCCTGCAATATATAAAGGATAATTTCTAATTTTTTCTTCTGTTTTTACACAGGCTAGAGTTTCTTCTTTATTTAAGTTAAAATCCTTTATTTTTCTTGCTTCTATTCCTGAACTTAATGCTAATATTCTTGTATATAATTGTTCATTACCCATTTCTAATGAAAAGAATAAAACCTTTTTATTTTGTTTTGCTACATTATAGGCTAAATTAATGGCAAAGGCTGTTTTCCCTACTGAAGGTCTTGCAGCTAATATTATCAAATCAGAACCATGTAGACCACCAGTTATTTTATCGTAATCTCTAAAATTTGTTGGTATACCTATATAACTTTTATCCCCTTCATCTCCAATTTTTATAATTCTTTGCATTCTTTCTTTTCCTAAGTCTTTTAAACTAACTATAGGATTTTTATTTTTTTCAGCTTCTATAGAAAATATTTTGGCTTGTGAATAATCAAGTATGTCATTTGCACTCTTATAATTTCTATTAATTTCATTTCCTATTTCTGTACAAATATTTTTTAATTTTAATTTTACTGATCTATCTTTTAAAGAATCAACATAAGCCTCTAAATTATCTGATAAAGGTGCATCCATTGCCAATTGAGCAATTTTTTCCCTTCCTCCGAATGATTCTAATAAATTAGCTTCTTCTAATTTTATTGTTACAAGTTTTGTATCTGCTGAAGAATAATCATTATTATATATATCAATTAAAACTTGAAATACCTTACCATTTATTTTCTTACTAAAGTCTTCAGGAGTTAGTTTTTCTAAAACTGAAATAATAGAATCACTATTATTAAACATAATACCTAAAATTGCTTCTTCAATTTCTTCAGTACTTGTAAGTTCATCCATTATTAAACCCCCATAACATTTATTTTTATTTCTGCATTAATACCCTTATGCAATTTTAGGATTAATTTATGTAATCCAATTTCTTTTATTCTTATATCTGATGGCATTTGTTTTCTATCAACAGAATAATTAAATTGTTTTTTTATTTCTGCCATTATTTCCTTTGAACCAATAGAACCAAAAACTTTTCCATTTTCTCCAGATTTTACTGATAAATTAATAGTTTTACCATCCAAAATTTCCTTTATTTCATTTGCTTTTTTTATTTCTTTTTGTTCATCATTAAGCTTTTTTTCACCTTTTTGTCTAAGCTTATTTAAATTTTCATTAGTAGCTGGTATAGCTTTTTTAGAAGAAAATAAGAAGTTATTTGCATATCCATCTTTTACAGAGACTATTTCATCTTTTTTCCCTATGCCTTTTACTGTTTCTAATAATATAACCTTGATTTTCATTATATTCTCCTTTCAATCCTATATTCTTGGTACTTCAAATAAACTTCTAACCTTTTTTTCAAAGTTATCAAGTTTATCACTCTTATTATTTTTATAAATAATTTCAATAATATATCGAACATTAAGTAATTCATATATTTCTTCTTCAATCTCTCTTTTAATCTCATCATTTTCGATTAATAATTTTGTTGAATTCTTATTTGTTATTTGTTTTAAATAAATAGTTGCATTTCTTATTTCTACAAATTGAAATTCAGAAAGTAAAGAATAATATATATTGAAACCATCATTTTTCAATTTATTTAATAATTTTTCATATGAAAATTCTTGCATTGTATTATTTGAATTAATAATAACTTTTTCTTTTACACTATTCTTTTGTAATTTAAGAATATTAAAAATTATTATATATGATATAATTCTAAGATCATCTTCATATTTAAATTCATTTAAAGCTTGATAAATTGTTCCAATAATTTTACTTGCATATTCAATATCTTTTTCATTTACTTTTAAATAATCGCAAAAATCTCTTAAAAAAACATCAATTTGTATGGATTCTATATAAAGCTTATCAATGAAAGAAATTATTTCTTCTTTATTTTGTTTTTTCAATAAATCATTGAATTTAACATAGTAATCACTTGCAACAATTCCTAGAGTTTTTTCTACAAGCTCTAAATTTATTTTTTCATTTAAATTTGTTGTAATAACTTGTTCTAATATTGAAAAAGCATCTCTTGCACTACCACCAGATTTTTTAATAATTAATTTTAAACTATCATCACTAATATCTATTTTTTCCTTTGTAGTACAATTTTTAAGCATTTCTAAGGCTTCTTCTTCAACTAAAGGTTTAAAATTAAAACAAACACATCTAGAAATTATTGTTTCAGGTAATTTATTTAATTCCGTAGTTGCTAGAATGAAGATAACATGTTCAGGTGGCTCTTCAAGAGTTTTTAATAGTGCATTGAATGCTTCATTAGTTAACATATGAATTTCATCAATAATATATACCTTTTTTCTACATCTAACAGGTTGATAATTAATTGCTTCTTTTAAAGATCTAATTTCATCTATTCCTCTATTCGATGCAGCATCAATTTCAATTACATCCAAATTGTTTCCCTTTGATATTGAAATACAACTTTCACATTCAAGACAAGGCTTAGAACTAATACCATTTTTTAAACAATTAACTCCTTTTGCTATGATTCTTGCTATTGTTGTTTTACCTACACCACGAGGTCCGCAAAATAGATAAGCATGTGCAAGTTTATTTTCATTTAAAGAATTTATTATAGATTTTTTAATATATTTTTGACCAAAAACATTATCAAATGTATTAGGTCTATATTTTCTATATAAAGTTGTATTCATTTATTTTCTCCTATAGATAAAGCTCTAAATTATCTTCTGAAATTTGTGATAATTTATAATTTTGTCTAACTTTAGGGTCAAAAAGTGTATAAAAATCAGCTGTTTTCTTATCCTTTTCTATAAAATCCCCTACTTTTATATCTGTATAATTTGGTATATCTTGTTTAAGTTTAAATATTTCTCCATAAAGTTCTTCTAGTTTTTCACAATCAAAGATTAAATAATTTTTAGCAATTTTCTTTATTTCTTTTAAAACATCTTTAGGTAAAATATAGTAAATTAAAGAGTCATAACCTACATTTATTCCAAAAATATCAAGATTTTTATCTTTTAATGAATATCTTACATCTGATATTAAAATATCAAATAATGTTTCTGAATAATAGGCTTCTTTTTCTTTGTAAGCTGAAAAATCAATATTTTCTATTTCTATCTTATTTTTAGTTAAAAATTTTTCTATACTTTCTGTGTAACCTTTTACTCCTATATTATGAAAGATACAATTAGTATTATCAGCTAAATAATAATACCAAAATTCAGAAAAATTTTTAATTTCACCATCATCTTCATAATCTAAATATTCTTTTATACAAGAACTTTTATCTGTATCAAATTTTATTTTCATTTTTTCATATTCTGCAACATCCAAACCTAAAAGTTCCCAAACTCTATATAAATCGGAATAATCCATTATTTTTTTACCTCCTTGGAATTTAAATCATTTACTAAATATTCAAATATTTCATGAACTCTTTTATATGAAATATTTAAATCATTTATATTTAAGGCATAAATGACCTTATATATCAATAAATATAAGCCTGAATAAATTTTTGAATTCTTTATTTCATATTGTCTTAATAAATTTGTTTTTATAGGATAAACTAATAAATCAATTACTACTTTTGCATCAACATGAAAATTTCTATCTATCATACAAGAATTAATACATTTTATATTACCTAATTCTGTTGTGTTTATAATATAATCTACACTTGATAAATTAGAAATTTCAATTTTTTTAATTTTTCTATCTCCTGCAAACAATTTTGTATCGCTTTCAACTGTAATTGTTGAAATAAAAACTATGGGCTTTTGCTCACTTTTTAAAGCATTATATACACTTATTGCATGTTTTGAACTACCTAAGAGAAGTATTCTTTTAGAATCTAAATTTAAACCTTCTTGCTTTATAAAATTCATAAATGAATAATATTCAATATTAGTTTGAATAATTTCATCATCTTTTAAATAAATATAATCTAAATTCTTAAATAATTTGCTATATTTTTTTGGAAATATTTTTTTAAGATATTCTGAAAATTCAGCTGCCAAAAAAAGTCCAGTATAATTTTTACTTTTTATTAGATTATCTAATTCAGCTTCATTTAATTCTATATATTCAAAAGAAATATTTAAATATTCTAAAATTTTTTCTATCAAATCATGTTCTATATTTTTATTAATAATATATATCATTTCAATCCTTTAATAATTTTAATTCATCTTCTGTTAATTCCCTATATTCTCCATAGTTTAATTTTACATCAAGTTCAAGTTTATTCATTTTTACTCTTTTTAAAAATAAAACTTCATTTTTTAATGCTTTGAACATTTTTTTTATCTGATGAAATTTACCTTCTGTTATTGTTAAATAACAAGATTTAGCCGACAGAATCTCAACTTTTGCATCAGCTTTTGTTATATATGAACCAAAATCTATTCCTTTTTCTAATTTATTCATGTCAGAAATAGACATTTCTTTTTCATATTCAACATAATATGTTTTTTTTATATGTTTTTTTGGACTTAACAAATTATGTGTAAGTTCACCATCATTAGTTAAAATTAATAAACCTACAGTATCAATATCTAATCTTCCTATTGGAAATAACTTATATGTTGAAAAATCTTTTTTTACAAGATCTATAACTGTTGTATAAGTTTTATCATAACTAGCACTCACTACATTTTTAGGTTTATTTAACATAATATATCTAAAGGGTTTATAACTAATTTTAGTATCTAAAAAACTTACTTCAGCAAAGTCTTCATCTAAACAAAAAGAAGGATCTGTTATAATCTTATTATTCACTTTTATTTTTTTAGATTTTATTATTTTTTTTACTTCTGTTCTTGTTCCAATACCAGAATTTGCTAAATATTTGTCTAATCTCATATTCAAATCCTTTCTAAAAAATTATACCAAAAAAAAAGCTTTTAGTCAAAAAACTAAAAGCCTTTCTATTAAAGTTCAAAAGTTCCTTTTTCACCTTTTTTAGCCTTTTCTTCCAAAAATTTAAATAATTCTTTTAAATCTTTATCTGTATCAGAATCAAAATTTATCTTAACTCCTTCAATTGAATTATACATAGATATTTGACTTGATACTCTAATTGATTTTGTTGCAAACTCTTTGTTTGTAAGTTTTTCACTAAGACCAGTTGAATTTTTCTTATCAAATGCAGCTGATATTATTTTATTATTTCTATAAATTAATGTTAATTCAGAAATGTTATTTCCATTTTTTTTAATAGCTGTATATCTACCATCAATATATGAAAAAGATAATAGAGTTATTAATGTTGATAACAAAAAAATAATTTTTTTCATTCTATCACCTCGGATATAGTCTAGCATAATTTTTATTTTTTTTCAATTATTTGTTTAACTACATAACTTGCTATCATTAGCCCACCTACAGATGGAACAAAACTTACACTTCCCTTTTGTATGCCACATTTTTTTGCATGCTCTCTAGAAGCCACTACAGTTAACTTCTTATTTTTAAATTCTTGTCTTAATCTTCTTGCCATTCCACAACCAAGAGTATCTTTTAACTTACCAATATATATTTTGCTTGGATCTAATCTATTTGCTAAACCCATAGATGATATAATTTTTATTTTATTATATAAGCAATAAGATATTAAATTTTTTTTTGCTTGTATATCATCTATACAATCAATAACATAGTCATAGTTTTTTTTAAAAAATTTTTCTATATTCGCCTGTGTTAATTTTTCTTTATATATTTCAACCCTACATTCAGGATTAATTTGCTCAATTCTTTTTTTCATTAATTCAACTTTTGATTGACCTATAGTTGAAAAATTAGCTTGTATTTGTCTATTAATATTAGTAATATCCACTATATCAAAATCAACTAAGGTAAGTTCACCTACTGAGCATCTAGCTAATGCTTCAGTTGCAAACGAACCTACACCTCCTACACCAAAGATCAAGCATTTTGCAGTCGATAATTTTTCTATTCCTTCTTTTTTTAGTAAAATTTCTGTTCTATCATAAAAATTCGCCATTAATCTCCTACTTTCAATGCATCAACCATATTTATCTTATTAATTTTAAATATTAAAAAGATACTAACGATTATTACAATTAATAAAGATAATACAAATGAAATTACAAAAGGTATATAATTTAACCTCATAACAAGTTGTATTGGTGAATTAACAAATTGAGTTGCGAAGAATAATTGTAATTTTCTTCCTAAATATAGACCTATCAATATAGAGAATAAGGCTAAAATAATGATTTCTCTAAAAATATATAAATTCATTTCTAATTTTGTATAACCTAATACCTTTAAGGTACTTAATTCTCTTTTTCTTTCTATAATATTAATATTTCCCAAATTATATGTAACTATAGTTGCTAACATAGCTCCTAATATTATCATAAGTACTATTACAATTGATAAACTATTTATTTGCTTTATGAAAAATTCCTTTGTATCATGTTTTGTTCTTATATTAAATACAACATCTTTATCTAACAATTTATTTATATCGATATTATTATTCTTAAATTTAACTATAACTGCATTTGATTCTTTTGATGAATCCTTTGTATAAACATATTGTGCAATATAATTTTGAAAGACTCCATCAATTTTTATTCTTTCAACTTCATTATAGATATCACTTAAATCTATATAGTCACCTTTTTTCTTTTTCAAAATTTCTGAAGTTTTAAGTGATATTTCACTTTCATGTTCTTTTAAATTAAAATTGAAAAATTGCTTATCGGATCCCTTTATTAAATATTCATGTATTATCTTATAATCTAAACCTTTATGTTTAAATTTCTTTTCATTTGTATTTACCAGATATAAATCGGCAAAATTTGAAATTTTATTTATATATTCTTCTTTCTTTTCTTTACTTACATTATAGTTGAAATATACTATAGCATCATATTTTTTTATTTTTGTATATTGATACTTTGTAATATCACTAAAAGCAAAGTGTAATGAAATACCAAAATATATAAGAGCTGTACAAGAACCTATTCCAAGAATTGTCATAAGCATTCTTCCCTTATATTTAAATAAATTTCTAAATAATATTTTTTTTGAAAAGCTTAATTTTTTCCATAATATTGTTTTTTCAAATATAACTCTTTTTACAACGGTTGTTGTTTTACCAGTTAATAAATTTATTGTCTTATCATTTAATTGTATATATACAACTATCAATATTGTAATAATTGAAGTTATTATAAAGGAAGAAACAATTACTATAGCATATGTCGGTACAAAATATAATTTAATATCTTTAAATATCTTAAATCCGACTAATAAAGTTGGTATGATAAATCGAGGTAATAAGTAAGTTCCTGCTATACTTCCTATTAATAAGCCTATTATTGTAGGAACTAAACCATATATCAAAAATTTTATTACTATATGTTTTGAATCATAACCTAAAAATTTATATATTCCAACATTTATTCTTTGTTCAGTTGAAAATCTTATCATTGTAGTTGAAGTTACAAATAGACCGATTATAAAAAAACAAGCTGGGAACAAATAACACATTATTTTTGTTGACTTAATATTATTATATAAAGTCAAGAATGCATCATTGTCATATCTTGAACCTACTGAATACATTGGTTTTATAACAAATTTCTTTTGATTATTCAATTCATTCTTTTTAGTTTCTAATTCTTGTCTTTTTATATTTATTTCTCTATCAGCTTCTTTTAATTTTTTATTTGAATTTTGTAACTTAGCTTTTTCATTTTCAAAATTTTTCAAGGCTTTTTCATATGAAGTTTTGTATGCTTTTTCATTTATAATAAGACTTTTATATTCTTTTTGTACTTGTTCATACTTACTATTTAAAGCATTTTTTTCATCATCCATACCTTGAACTTGTTCTAATTTTGCCTTTTCACTTTGTAATTTTTTCAAATTTTCTTCTAATAATTTTTTATTTTTTTCTATTTTACTCTTAAAAGATAAAAATTCTTCTTTTTTTTCATTAATTTTATCTAGTCCTACTAAAATTTTCTTTTTATTTTGTGCTAATTTTTCATTATTTTTATTAATTTCAATAAAACCATTATCTATTTTTTCTAAACCTTCAGATAAATTTTTATGTATTTCTTGTTCTCTTTCAGAAGGTCTTTTAGCTAAAAGTAAATTTAATTTTTCCTTATATTCTTTAACATAATTTATATATTCATCACTAAATGTATCATATTTTTCTGAATTTTTTAATTTTATTATGGCAACATTTTTAATTTTATTTGTTTTTGGAATTAAAAATGCCTTTTCCATAGTTACTCCAGACTTAATAATTTTATCTTGAGGATATGAAATATCCATACCCTTACCTATAACTTTATAACCCGGTAAAATATAGTTATTATCCATGTTTTGTAGAGATAATGCAGTATTTTCTTTTAAATTATCATTTTCAATATAAAGAATTTTTTTATCATAATCTACAGTTTCATTATAAAATTTGATATTTTCTATATTATTCAACGATTTTAAAGTTGCAATATCAGAATCTGTAAAACCTATAGGAACCTCAACTCTGATATCATACATATTATTTTTTATAACACTATTATTTATAGATTTTTTAATATCATATACTGTTGAATTCAAACCTACATAAGTTAAAGAACATAAAAATACAATTATAATAAGAGTTAAAAATCTACTTTTAGATCTAATAATTTCTCTAATAATATCTTTATTCAACGCTTTCATAATTACCACTCTATTTCTTCAATAGGAATAATATTAGTATTTACATATTCATTTTTTACTTTTGCATCATTTATTTCTATTATTCTGTCTGCCATCGGTGCTATTGCTCTATTATGTGTTATAACAATAACTATAGTCTTTGTCTCACGACAAATTTTATGAAGTAATTTTAAAATTTGTTTCCCTGTCTTATAATCCAATGCTCCTGTTGGTTCATCACATAATAAGATTTTCGGTTTTTTAGCTATAGCTCTAGCTATCGCAACTCTTTGTTGTTCACCACCAGATAATTCTTGTGGAAAATTATGTAATCTCTCTCTTAGACCAACCTGTTCAAGTATTTCTTTAGCATCCATAGAATCTTTTACTAACTCAGATGCTAGTTCAACATTTTCAAGAGCTGTTAAATTTGGCATTAAATTATAAAATTGAAATACAAAACCTACATAATTTCTTCTATACTTTGTTAGACTATTTTCAGACATTTTTGATATTATCTTATCATCTATAATAATATCGCCTGAAGTTGCTACATCTATCCCTCCAAGTATATTAAGCAATGTACTTTTTCCAGCTCCTGATGGTCCTAAAATAATTACAAATTCTCCATCATTTATCTGAAAATTAATATCATTGTTTGCAATGACATTACCATACTTTTTATATAATTTACATACCTTCAACAACTTAAATTCCTTCTTTCAATTTTTTAAGTTCTTGTATGATCTTAGCTAATCTTTCTTTGAAAATTTCTTTATCATATTGTTCAATTTTACTTTTTTCTATTTTCAATAGTGTATAATAATTTTTTGTTTTTGTATCTTGCCATACACCTGCAACTGTATAAAGTTCTTGATTAATCACCTTATTTGCAACATCTTTAGAAAAAATACTCATTTGATATTCATTAAATCCTGGACCAACTAAATTAGCTCTATTTAAATATTCTTTCAAATCCTCATAAGCATAAGAAGTAATAATTGAATATAGACCTTGTTGAGCATCTTCTTCACTTGATATTTTACTAAATTTTTGATCTGATACTACTGCTAAGTCTTTTTCATAATCAAATCTTCCATTTATTTTATCTTCTACAGTTTTTGAAATTAAAATTTTATCAAAAAAGTTTCTTTCTTTTGAAACTATTTTTGAAGCATATAAATTTGCACTTAAACATACTAATGCTAATATTAAATACTTTTTCATCATTCCTCCTAAATTTTTATCATATTTACATCTGTATTATCTTTTATTCGTTTTAAATCTATTTTATCATCTGTATAATAAATTTTTGAGATATTCAATGAACCTTTATTCAATAAAGAACAAGTTGTTAATAAGCTTTCTATATTTTTTACTATAACTAAATTAATATTTGAAATTTTTACAAATTCTGTAAGTAAATCTATAATTTCATAGTTACCTTCTATTTTTGTAGAAATACTATTTTTTATAATAACAGCTAATTTTTTATTTTCTTCATGTTTTTTTAATAATTCATCTCTTAAATCTTTAACTTTTTTACTTATATCAAATCTTATAAATTCATAATTTTTTAATTTTTGTATGGACTTAATATCAATATCCTCATTATCCATTAAAATTATAAATTCTATTGCATCTTGTATTGACTTTCTTTTCTTTACAATATGATGTAATCTACATCTAGCTTCATATTTTTCCACACTTCCTACAGCAACTAGGGGATCATCATCAAATGCTGGTTTACCATCTATTAATCTTTGACTCGCATATGCACGATTTCCACAAATTGTGCATATTGCAGATAATTTTTCTACAAAATCTGCAAGTGCCATAAGTTCTGGTAAGGGAGCAAAAGGATCACCTTTAAAATCTAAATCTAATCCTGCAACTATTACTCTTTTTCCTAATTTTACACATTCTTTACAAAAATCAACAACATTTTTGTCAAAAAATTGAATTTCATCTATACCTATAACTTCAACATCAGGATTTTCATATAAAATTTTCAACATTTCATCTACATCTTTTACTGAATATGCTTTCACATTATTTTGATTATGTGAATATATACCATTTTCTCCATATCTATTATCAATTTTAGGGCTAAAAACTAACAATTTTTGCTTAGCATATTTTGCTCTTCTAATTCTTCTGATAAGTTCTTCACTTTTCCCAGAAAACATGCTCCCTGTTATCACTTCAAGGCTTCCAACAGTTTTTTTCAATTTATTTCACCTCCGAGTATTATTATATTATATTTTATGTTTTTTTTGAATATTGAAAAATATTTTTTACTATGCTAAAATTAAGCAAATATGGAGGTATAATATGAAAAATATTGCAGCATTCTTTGATGTTGATGGCACAATATTCAGAAATTCCTTATTAATAGAACATTTTAAACTATTAATTAAATCAGGAAATTTAAGTATGGATGCTTGGACTTCATCAGTAGAAAAAAATTTTGAAAAATGGGCAAAAAGAGAAGGCGATTATGACACTTATCTTGAAGACCTAGTCAATAAATATGTTGACGGTTTAAAAAATATTAGCATAGATGTCGTTGATCAAATCGCAGCTGAGGTAATCGAAAAAAAAGCTAACAAACTTTATCGTTACACAAAACATGCAATAGATTATCATAAAAAAATGGGACATAAATTAATTTTAATTTCTGGTAGTCCAGATTTTCTTGTTAAAAAAATGGCAAAAAAGCTAGACTTTGATGCTTATTCTGCAACAATTTATGTTAAGAAAAATAAGGTATACACTGGTGAACAAATACCTATGTGGGATAGTCCAAGCAAAGAAAAAGCAATTAAATCTTATGTTGATAAATATAATTTAGATTTAGAAAAATGTTATTCTTATGGGGACACTACAGGAGATTTATCTATGCTTAAATTAGTTGGACATCCCTATGCAATTAATCCTGCCAAGAAATTATTAAATAAAATATATGAAGATGAAATTTTACAAAAAAAAGTTATTATTATTGTAGAAAGAAAAGATGTTATATACAAGCTTTCAACAAAACATATCAGTTATATTGAATAAAAAAAGCCTAGAAAAATCTAGGCTTTATTTTTAAAATTCATAAGCTAATTTTAAATTTATTAATCCATTATTTCCACTATTTAGTTCAAATATGATATGTTTATAATCAAGTCCAACTCCTACATTAAATAAAGGATCAATTTTAAATACTTTTTCTTTATTAAAATAAGTATATTTTTCTCCATCTACAATAGCTTCTTCTTTTTCCAAAATATTACATAATTTGTTCAATTGATTATTTTTTATTGAAAATCCTAATTTTGTATTTGCAAATACTTTTAAATCTTTTAATACTTGATATTCAATTTCAGCTACACCATAACTACTAAAACCATACCCTAATTCTTTATTAAGAATATCATAGGCTTTTTCATAAGTTCTAATATTTTCCAGCTTCTTTTTATCAAATTTTTTGCTTTCTTCTAATTTTGTATTTAACTTTTCTTCTAAGCTTTCTTTTTCTTTATTTAATTTTGTCTTTTCTTCTTTTGCAATTTTTTTGTCTTTCTTATAATTTTCAATATTTTCATTTGATTTAGTAATTTTTTGTTCTATTTCAGCTATATTTTTTACACAATTTGCAAGCTTTTCTGCTCCATCATCTGCTAGCATTAATTCATCAAGTAATTCCAATTTTTTACGAGAGGCTTCAGCAGACTTACGAGCCACATTATCACGTTCATTTTTCTTATCTTGATATTTTTTTCTAAAATTTCTTATATCTTTTTTTTCTTTTTCATTAAATTTTTTCAATCTTTTTTCTGCAGTCTTTTCATCTTCATCTTTAATAATTTTTTGAATGTTTGGATTAGTTGAATATTTAGATGCTTCAGCTAAAATACCTTGCATTTCTTGAAATAATTTATCTTTTTTATCTTGATAATAATCAACATCTTTTTCAGCTTTCTTTTGAGCTTCATTTAATTGTTTTACAGCTTCTTTTGTTGGATATTTTTTTATTGCATTTTCTATTTTAGTTTTTAAATTTCTTTTTTGTGCTAAATTTCTTTTTAAAGAAGGAAGATTTGTTTCTACTTCATATTCTAATTTTTCAGCATTAATGCTACAAAGATATTTAGTATTAGCTAATTTTTCATAAAGATCTTCTAAATTTTTTTGTTCATTTAACAAATCTTTTTCAAAATCAATATATTTTTTGTATTCTTCATCATTATTAACAAATGATTCATTAGCTACTTTATTAGTTATAAATCCGGCAATACCTCCACCTAGCTTTATATTAAAATATTTCAATTTAATAGGATATTTTATATCAATATTTGCTTTTGTAATCATTGCATTTGCTTTATATTCTTTATCAAAAATATTTTTAAGTCCAACTGTATCAAAACTTTTTTTAGAAATATATTCCTTAGTATATCCAGTTTCTAAACCTAGTTCAATAGATACAGGAAGTTTTTTGGCTTGAACCGTTAATCCAGCTATTAATGTGCATAATAAAATAATTTTCTTCATTTTTTCACCTCACTAAAATTCATACTTAAATCCTAAACCTAGACCTTGTGTTTTTATATTTTTACCCATATATGATATTTGAATTTCCATATTATTTTTTATTTTTTTACGAGCATCAAAACCATATTTAATATAATTATCTTCTAGGCTAATACCTTTAATTGTGTTCTTAAAATCATATTCTTTTAATGTTGCTTTTAGTTTAAGTGTTGGATCAGTTAAATATTTTGTATAAGATATAAAGCCACCTAAATTCCAACTATCTGTTATTTGTGCTCTTACTCTAGTACCAATAGTCATATTAGCTTTTAAATATTTTTCTCTATCTGCCTTATAACCGAATTCAATATTTTCATCAAAACTTCCTCTTACATAACCTAGTAAATTTGTTCCAACAAAAGGTTCTATTGATACATTTTTTGGTAATACAAATTTATATCCTCCTTCTAAGTTAAGATTCATTATTATATCACTTGAATTTAAATAATTATCTTTTTCTCTTTCAATTTTTTTATTTAAATAATCAAAACCTAGAATTAATGAAACATATCCTTTATTATATTCAAATTTATCATACAAACTTAAGCCAAAATTATTACCTAATGCTGTAGCTAATTTCTTTTGTTTTTTATTATAGTCAAATAATACTGAGTTTGTATAGTTAAAAGTTACTCCGAATTTATTATATTTTGAATTTCTTTCAAAACCTAAATTAAATCCATTGATTGTTATATTTGATTCTAAGTCGAATTTATTTTGATTCATCAAATCAAAGTAAATATTAAATTTATCAACATTTCCCTTTATATTCAATCTTTCTAATATTTTACTATTTTTAAGATCTACAATTTCATAACCTAATCTTTCTGAATTTGCTAAAGATTTTGCCTTAATTTTTTCTTCATCATTTTCATTTAACATTGACAAACTACAAATTTTTTCAATAGATGATTTATCTTTCTTACCTTTAAGTTCTGCCATAATCTTATTAACAGTTTCCATACTTTGAGGATTTATTTCTTTTTTAATTAAAGTAGCTTTTACTTTTATATTATCTTTATCATTAGCTATTTCTTCTTTTTCTATTAATAAATCAACATATGGACTAATCGCTCTAGTACCAAAAGTTATTTTATATTCATCTTTTTTAGAAAGTTTATTTATTGTTAGTACAGTTTTTCTATAAATATCTTCATTTTTTACATTTTCATTTTCATCATAACTTATATTGAATATAGAACTTCCTTTTTTTCTGAATATATCAAAATCAAATTCATTTGTTTCAGATAAATCTAAATTATCAATATCCAAATGCCCAAAAGATGCAATATATGTCTTTGAATCTTTTTTTGGAGCATATGTTGCTTTTATTCTATCTGAAGTTGAATATGAATATAAACTACCATAATTAATAACATCTGCTGTTATACTTGAATTATAGTCTGGATCAGTTTCTTTTTGTTTAGTAGCATTTTTGATAATTTCAAGATATTTCATATCTAATTTCAATTTTGCATCTTTATGTATTAAAATTGGTGAAGTTGAACTTCCTCTAAGAATCAGTGTACCTTCTTCAACTATAGTAGGATCTTTATATTTATTATCTCCAGATAAAATTAATGTTCCTTTTCCTTTTTTAACTAGACCTGCATCAACAAACATATCTTTTTCATAATCTTCTAAAGTAGACATATATTTTTCAAATTTTGGATACATATTAGAATATATATCTCCTTTTGTTTGATTAATTTTTGATAAAATTTCAATTATTTTTGGATTATCCTTATCAAATTGTTCAGACATAACATATGAAGGATCAAATTTACTAATATTTTGTAAAATTATACCTTCTATTTGAGTTAGATTTGATTCTTTTCTACTTGAAGCATATAAATATGGATCAAATGCTCCTTGTATATCATTTGAAAATTCATATGTACCATAAGGAATATTTGCAATAAAATCTTCATTTCCTGTTTCTATTGTTAATGCTCTTGTTAATCTTGCTAATCCTAAATATGCCTTATATTTATTTACAATACCCCAACCAATAACATCATCTGGTCCATACTTTCCAACTATACCTATTACTTTTTTAGTTTTAGCATCAACTTTCATTCTATAATCATCTGTAGCTGTTGTTAGTATAACTTGCTTTATTTGTTGTGCTGTTAGCCATGGGAATTTTGTTGACAATACTCCAGCTATTGCTGTTACTCTTGGTGCTGCAAAACTAGATCCAATATTATTAAAATTTGAACCTACATAGTCATTATTTAAAAAAGCATTTACATCCTTTGTATCATCAGGATTATATTTTTTATCTTCCTTTGTTAATTTTTTATTATATACGTACCATCCTTCACTAGCTACTGTCCATAATTTTGCCTTACCAGCTCTTGCAAATGAAAAGTTAGATAATCGTCCATCTGGATCAATAGGATGATTTTTATCAATAATACTTAAGTTATTAATTGTATTTATTTGTGCTTTTATTTCATTTTTATATTTTTCAGGATATTTTGAAGGATTATTTTCAATATCAGAAAGAATTTTTTCAAGTTGTTCTAATCTTTCATGCATAAATACAGCATATTCTTTCTTTTCAAGGGCTGATGCACCACTTAATGTTATTAAGCCCCATTCTTCTGAAATACTATCTGTTGAATTTTTTCTCAAGAAATTATTTGTTAAACCAACAACACTTAATAAGTTCTTTCTATAACTTGGGTTATATTTATATTTTTTTCCTTCTTTTTTAGCTTTATCTTTTTCTAAATCATTTAAATATAGAGGTACATCAACAAAATTTTGTGAGTATTTTTTATCTGGATCTAAATATAAAACTTTTGAACCATCTTGATTAAATCTAGATAAATCAACATCTGTTTTACCTTCATTATTTTTTGTATTTCCTGCAGATACTACAAATAAAACATCAGAGTTTGTATTTACTAATTCTTTATTATGATTTAATGCAGCCTTTAATTCTAACATACGCAAATCTAGTAATTTTTGGTAATCAGCTACTGTTATTTTATTTCTTGATTCAAAATATTTTAAAACACTTGGTATTCCTAAAGTACCTGCTGATTCTTTTTGATATGTTTCCATATGACCATAATCATTTGAAGCAAGCCATATTTTTACAGCTGTTCTAAATTCTTCATTTTTATTATATTCATCAACTGCTTTTTGTTTTTCTTCTTGAGTCATATTTTTTATTGATTCATATTCATAATAACTTTGTTCAGCCCCATATGACATATTAATTGCTTTAATATTTTTATTTTCTTCAAGCATTTTTGCAACATATTTTGAAGGATCTCTTCTTAATTTACCATTATCTTTATCCCCCATAGAAACTGTTGCAAAATGTAAATCTGTTTGTTTTAAATTATCTACTTCTGTTATATTAAAATATTCTTCATAGCATCTTAAAAGATCTTCATATATTGACTTATAGCCTTTATTAATATTTTCTTTTCTTTTTTCATCATTTAAAGCCTTAAGTTCAGTATATTTTTCATTTACAAATTTTTTAAATTCTTCTTTTATCTTATCTTTTTCATTTTCTTCAAGTTCTCCATTTGAAATAAATGCCAAATATGTACCAGCTTCATTTTCAATAGTACTCGTTACCTTAGAAGTATCTGTTAATTTTAATAATTTATCAACTACTACCATTTTCATATTATATTTTTGTAATACAAGTAATTCTTTTATTAATTGATCTAATTTTTCATCAGTAACCCTATTTGTATTTTTTTGAATTGTTGAAGCTGCAGTTAAACTTCTTTGACTTATATTTAGAACAAGATTAGATAATTCATTATATGTTAATTCTTTTTTTATATCGAATTCAATTTTTAAATTACCCTTTGCACCTTGTCTAACTAATTGTTTTGGAATATATAGCACTTGTAGCTTATTAAACCAATCACCATCTCCTAAAGCTATTTCATCTATCATTGATCCTATTACGGTAGTTCCATGTTCACGAAATAGACCTTGTAATTCAGGATTTTTTTTAGGAGAATAATCTAAATTTTTTGGAGTATATCTTATCATTCTCGCTTCAACTTCTGGAGAAACTTCATAGAAAGTTGAATCTGTTACTCCTACAGTTGTTCCTGAAAAAGCCACATATGTTTTTTCTTTTTTTTCAAAAATTACAACTCCGTCTTTTATTATTTTTCTTGAAATATTATGTATACCTATACTTTGTTTATCTTCATCCAAAATTTCTGTTACAAATTTTACATTTTCTTTGGCTTCTATTTTTTTAACTAAGTCTGTATTAAAGCCACCTTCAATTGTTTTACCATCGTTAGAAAATTTTAATGTAGTTTTTGATAGATTAGTTAATAGTTCATTCAAATTATCCCTATAATCAACTAATTTTTCTCCAAAATCTACATTAACTTTTGATATATTACCAAAATCTCCATTTGTATAAGTTCTAACATAAGCTCTTTTATTCGTTGTTAAATCATCTAAGTCTTCATATTTATCAAATTTATAGTATTTTGAATAGTCTTTTTTTTCTTCTTCTGAATTATCCATTGTTATTACAGAATATTTTATTCTATTATCACTATTCTTTTTCAAATCTTTATATCTTATACCATCTTTTACTTGTGGTAAATCCTTTTCACTAACTTCTTGATTTAGTTCAATATCTTTTGTTTTACCAAATTTATCTTGAATCTTAATAAAAACTAAATTTTTATCCTTAACTTTCTTAGAAAAAGCATAAAGTATTTTTAATTCTGGAGAAATTTCCTTATCAATTGCTATTTTTTCTCCTTTGTATAAAAAATCCCCTGTAAATTCAAAATTTTTGGCACTTAATAAATCTAAATATTTTTCCTTACCTTCTTTTTGCTCATATAATTTATCATCAAAATTATTTGATTTAACAAATTTTACTTTAACTTCTTTTTTCAGTAATCCAGTCTTATCTATACTACTACATGAAACTAATGCTAGTAATCCTAATGCTATTATTATATTTTTTTTCATTTTTATACCTACCATCTATATTCTAATTTAATTTCTATACTTGGTGCTAAACTTCTAAAGCCAAAAGTTTTTTCTATATAACCATAACTATCTTTATCTGGTCTATCTTCTTCTGTTATAAGATTAACAACCTTTCTACCAAATTCTAACTTGTTTGCTATTGTTGAACTTAAAATTAATTTTTCCATAATTTTATATTCTAAACCTATACTTGGTATAAATTCTATTTTTCCACCAATATTATATTGTAAATTTTTATAATCAGAGGCCTTTGGTTTTTCCATATTACTTTCTACTTCATCTTGCTTATATGTCATAATCTTATTTTCTCTTAATGCAAATAAATCTAAGGTTGTTTTTAAATTTAATCCTGCTTTTAATAGAAGTTGTTCATTTATTTTCTTTTCATAATCTAATTTTGTGTCTAATTTAAATCTATTTAAAAGTGTTTGAAATTTTGATTCTCCCTTTGCAAAAATAAGTTGCTTTTGTGAATCAATTCTTACATATGAAATATCTTCTTTTTTTTCATCTGAATCTATATAATAATTAAAGGTTGTTTTATTTTCATATGATAATTCATTAATTAATTTAAGATTATCATGAATATTATAGTTGATTTTTCCAAATAATTTCAAATTTTCGCTATAATTATCTAAGTCTAAAACTGATTTTTGTGATTTTAAATTCAACTTGTTTTTTATTTGTAAGTTTAAATTTAACTTATCATTGAATTTATGTTCAAAATTTAAATCAACATTTAATTTTGTATTAATTGGTTCTAACATAATATGTTTTATTGGCATTTCAATATTTGCTTCAAGATTAGAATTTAATTTTGATTTTTCATTTATTTCATAATTAATTGCTAATTTATTTTCTGTCTTAACACTATGTGATAAATTTTCTAAATGTGTAATTATAGGTGCTAAAGTAAGTCCTGAAGCATAACCTATTCTTCCTTGATAATCAATAAAATTATTTTTATACTTTGCGACAAAATTTATATATGGTTTTAATCCTGCCCATATATCTGTATCTCTTGGTTCTTCCTTAGTTTCAGGTAAATAAATAGCCTTTCTTATTTCAAAATTTTCTTCTAATTCTGCTCCAAGCTTTAGTTCTTTTAAAATATTTCTATTATATCCTAAACGAAGTACTGGATTTATAATTGAATATATATTTCGAATTCCTTGTGTTTTTGTTTCTCCACCTTGTAGATAGTGTTGCATAGTTGTTTTAAAGTCTACATTAACCTCATTTTTTTTGTCTACTTTATATTTTACATTTAACTCAAGATTATGTTTTAAATTTTTAACATAATTTCCTGTCCAATAATCTGGATATGATGGCAAATCTGTTTTAAATGTATCAAAAGGCTTTGAACCAAAATGTAAATCATAATTTAAATCATACTTGGTTAACAAATTTATCTTATCATTTATATCTCCATCTGCCTTAACATCATATTTTATATATGCTTCATCTTTATCAAAAATTGCTAATTGATTAGCCTTATATTTTAAATTCGTATTAAAATTAATTTTATTATTAATTTTTCCACTCAAATTTGTATCAAATAAAAAATTTCCTGCAATTTGTTTTTCATTTTCATTTTCAATATACTCAGCTAATATTTTATTATCTTTTTTAAACATATCTTTATCTGGATAATATGCTATTTTTGTCTTTGATTTCAATCCAAAAAATTCTGGGCTTTCATATGTTAAATACATCTTAGACATTAAGTCATGATTTTTTTCATGAGCTTCACTATCTTCAGTATGTTTTTTATCATTGTCCCAATCATTTAATTCTAAATTATTTCTTCTTGATTTTATTACTCCCCCAAAATCAAGACCTAATTTTTTAAATTTCATATTAAAATCTATAATGTTAACATCATACATAACTTTGTTATATGAAAATTTACTTTCATCTATCTTTTTTTCTTCATTTTTTGTACGAGGTATAAACTCAGTTTCTACTTTTATACCTGTTTTTACATAGCCTTCATGTGCAAATCCTGCACAAGTAATAAGCGATGCAAGTAATAAGAATGTTTTTTTCATACTGTTCAATATCTCCTTTTTTGAAATTAATATTAACTAATTTTAACAAAAAATAAATATTTTTTCCACTTTTATTTTAAATTAGTTCCAATTTTATCTCTAATTTCTAACTTTAATATTTCTTCTTTCATACCTTTATCATTCCTTTCTTCTTTTTTATTCTAGTGAGTTCTAGTATTATTTATGATTTTTGTATGTACTAAAAAAGGCTTCTTTAATGTCTAGCTACAAAGACAATATTTTTTTATATTCCCAATTTTTCTTTAATTATTTTTTCTGCGTAAGCTTTTATAATATCTAAAGTAACACTTTTAACACCATAAACCTCTATATCTCTTTTTACCTTTTCCCACAATCCTTTATCTCTTATGCTATCTAAGTATTCATGACCATACCAAGTTAAACAATTAAACCTGATCTTGTTACCTTGAAGTCCTACAACTTCTCCATTAATAATATCTGCTTCTAATAATCGTTTAAAATGGTACTTAATCTCTTCATCTGTATATCCGTCAATTTCAATGTTATATACTGGCATTTTATCATTTCCATTTTCTTCAACATACAGTAGTATTTGCCTTATTAAGTCTTTATCTAATATCATTTATCCCTCCTTAATTAGCTAAAAAAAAAGCAACCTTTTACAGTTGCTCTAATCTAATATATCTATTGATTCTATACAATCTATTACGATTTCTAAACCACATATTTCTAAATCAAATTTTGCCATCCAAGTTTCAAGATAATCCTCATCATAATATACTCCAACTAATTTAAGATTTTTGAAATCATATTTTGTTTTTCTTTTGGTGTTTATGTTCATAGTTTTACCTATATTTTTTAATAATTCATCTTTTAACATACCTACCTCCTATTTTAATATACAGGATACACATGATATCCTTTTTTAGAATATATTGTTCTAGTCTTTTTAGTATCATAATGTATTAACTTTATTCTATCCCAAGTTTTTCCTATATCACTATTGTGATAATAATTTTCATAATATTGAAGATTATTACCATTATATGTCACAATTATTTCAC
>NZ_LOQF01000006.1 GCF_001517935.1 Sneathia sanguinegens | reverse complement strand
TTTTTATTTTTTTTTATTTTTTTGTTGCATAAAAATAAATAAAAAAATAAAATCTCCCAAAAATTTGAGAGATTTTATTAGCGTAAGCTAAACAAAGTAAAAAAATCGTTAAATTTTAGTCACTTTGCAACAGCTCCCTTTATTTTTTTATTGTTTCCTCGAGAATCTTTTCAATAAAAACTTACTTTTCAATTTTCTCTTTCAACTAATTTAAAACTTGCTATAAAAATTACTTAAATAATTATAGCTATTTTTATTTAAAAAAATATATTTTTAGATAAAATTGGGGCCAAGGGGTCTCCCTTGCATGTTAAATGTCAAGGTTAAAATGGGTCGTACATTTCCTTGCATTATAACATGCTATAATACTTTATTTTTGTTATAATCTCTTTTTATTTTAATTTCAATATAATATTTTAAATGATAACTATCAGTATGTGGAACTTTCAGTATTTTTAGGATAATATTTAAAAAGGAGGATTAACAATGGATATATTAAATGTTTACGGGAAAAATTTAAAAAAATTTCGTACAAAAAAAAATATATCACAAGAAGAATTAGCATTACTTTGTGATTTAAACCGAAATTTTATTGGATTAATTGAAAGAGGTAAAAGAGGAATTTCATTGAAAAATATTGAAATCATTTCTAAAACTTTAGATATTGAAATTTACAAATTTTTTTTAGATGAGGAGAAAAATATATGAATGGAAAAAACAGATCAGAAGGTTGGAAATCTGCAAAATTACTTGGACATAAAAATGAAGAAATTATTTATGAAAAACTAAAAAATGATTTAAAATTTAGACAAAATTTATTTAATCGTTTAAATATTAAAGATAAATTTAAAGATGTATTTGAGTCTGGTTTAAATGAAAAAAGTATTTATAGTATTTTAGGAGATAAGATAAAAAAGAAAAGTGATATAACAATTATTTTAGAAAATGATAATTATTTAAACTTATCAATAAAAAAAAGCAAAAGTGGACAAGTACATTTTATAACAGTTGATAGGTTTATTGATGGATTTGAAATGCAATTTAAGAAAGTAATTCCTGAAAAAATTAAGAAGGCTATTCATTTATTTTGGGGGCTAGATTATGAAAATTATATCATTGAAGATATTATAATAGAATATGGAACTAATCCTCAATATGAGAATAGAAAACATCGTATTGTAGCAGAAACATTAGAATCTTATGATTCAAATTTAAATAATTCATTAATAAATTGGTTTAAAGAAAATATATATGAAATAACTCTATTCTGTTTTTCTATTGGATTAGTAAAAGAAAATAAATATTTTGCTGAATATGTTTGGTATACAAATTTTGTTGATGATGAAAATTTAGATATTATTTTTAATATAAAAGATATTGCAGAACTTTCAAAAAAATATAGCAATAAAATATATTATGGTAAAAAGAACGGAGGAAGTACAATTTCTCTTCCTTTCGGTTTTGTACAATGGCACCAAGGTAAAATTCAATTTCATCATAATTTAGAATCTATACAAGAATTATTTAAAAACGAGAGTGTCTTAAAAACTTATAAAAAATATTAGAAGAAAATTATTCTTCTAATATTTTTTCAATTTCTTCTACTAATTTTAATGATAATAACGGTGGAACAGCATTCCCTATTTCTAATTTTTTTAAACTTGAATTACCATAAAAGATATAACTATCTGGAAAACTTTGCAATCTTGCCCCTTCTCTTGTACTTAATGGTCTTGAATCTATCGGGTGAATACATCTTGAAGATGAAGGTGTTGAAAAATTCCTTGTTATTGTTGTCGAAGGTTTATTCCACCATAATTTAGCATATGTATTTCCATATCCACTTTTGGGTCTAATACTTTCTGGTAAATCATTTTTATCTTGTCCATCTTTTAATGTTTCCATAATTTTTATCATATTTTCATTATTTTTAGGAACTATATGTTCTGTAAGATTTTCTGTATCTCTTACAAATTTTAAAAATTCATTATCAATTTCTCCTATATATTTATTTGATGTTTGACCACTTTTTATTCTGTCTAAATCTCCTATTGCATTTTTTAGTGTTACATAAGGTTTTAAATTTTCTCCATGTGTCTTTTTGGGATATTTATAATTATTTTTTCCTTTAACCCCAACAATTATTATACGTTCCCTAGATTGTGGAACACCATAATCCATTGCATTTAAAATTTCATATTTAACATCATAATCTAATCTTTTAAATTCTAAAATAATTTCTTTTAATAAATTTCCACCTGACATACTAATTAATCCTTTTACATTTTCAAAAATAAATATTTTTGGATTTAAAATTCTTAATAATCTACAATATTCTTTAAATAATTGAGATCTATCATCTAATTCTCTTTTACCCAAAGTGGAATAACTTTGACAAGGTGGGCCACCAACTACTATATCTATTTTCCTATTATTTAATATTTCTAATAATTCTGATTCTTCTATATTTTTTATATCTTTATTTAAAACTTTTACATTCGGATGATTTAATTGATACCCATAAGCAATATCTTTTTCAATTTCATTTGCCATAATTATTTCAAATTTTTTATTCTTTGAAAATCCATAACTTAATCCTCCTATCCCTGCAAATAAATCTATTACATTGTATTTTTTCATTTTAAAATTTTCCCTCCTAATTTTACTGCCATATTTGATACCATTTTTTATCTTTTTTATGTTCTAATAATAATTGATATGTTTTATTTGTTTCAGACATTTGTTGCAATAAAGAATTGTATTTTATATTTTCATTTTTTAATGTTTCTTCTAATTTTTCTACAAACTTATCTTTTGAATTTATTTGTATATCTTTATTTTTTAATTCTAATTCTAATTTAAAAATAATATTTTTTAGCTCCGTTTTTTTTATACAAAAGTATATTTGTTAGCATATGCTTCTATTTTAGTACCATCAATGTATATATTTTCAGAAGTAATATTATTTTTTTCCATAATTATTTTAACTATTTCAGTGAAAATATCTTGAATAACAGGATTGCATTTAGCCATAAATCTACTAATAGTTGTATGATCAGTAGCAATATTATCATCAAGAAGATACATATATTTAATATTTTCTTTACATAAAGTTTCGATTTCTCTAGTAGATACAATTTTATTTTAAAAAGCGTAAATGATAACAGCTAAAAGATTTAATGGATGAACCTTTGTCTTGTGTTTAAATAAGTCGTAAAAGGAATTTAATTCTGCCTCCTCCAGAATATTTTTTAGTTCCACTACAGGATCATCATCACAAATATTATAGTGTATCATATTGAAAAGTTTTGGTTGATTTATTTTTGAATAAATTCTATAATTAGATGTTGTTTTCATAGATACATTATACCATAAAACCTTGATTTTTTCTAAGTTTTATTGGTATTTTGTATCTTTTTTTTATTAAAAAAAAGTGCCAAAAATGAACGAATCTTCTTTAGTTACTTTTTAGGTTTAACTTTTTGAGATCATTTCATAATTTTGACACTTTTTCTTTATTTATGACTATTACATTTTAAATTTGCAACAGCACCTTTTTTTACCATTCATAATTTACTATTAACTTAGTTTTTAAAATCATTTCTTTAAAATTTCTAGGACTGTACATAGTATAATTATTCCCTCTTGTTACATCGTGATATTTATTATAGTTAAATTTTATATTTGCTTTCAAATTTAAATTATTATTAAAGATATATTTAATATTTAAATATGGTATTACACGAATAATATTACCGTAAATATTTTTATCAGCTTCATTTATATTACCTTATACTTTATGTATACCTAATTTTGTAGCTTTTCTAATTTGAAATTCATTTGAAATATCAAAACCTAATTTGAAAGATAAATCATCAAAAAGAAATTCATTATTTATATCTAAACCTAAAGTAAATAGATTATAGTGATAATGTTTTCCCTGCTTTGTAAAAAATGCATCGAATTCGTGTTTGTACGAAGGAATTAGTGTTAAGCTCTTATATTTTTGTGTATAGAGTATTTTCATTTCATTATCTAAACTTTGATTTGACAAAATATAGTTATTATAATAATAAAATGAATTTTTAAAATCAAAATTTTTATATTTTACCCGAGTTTTATTTTTAAACTCAAAATCATTAATTTTAATTAAAGATTTCTTATATGCATTAGGCTTAGTAGCTTGTCCTTTTTCTTGAATAATGTATGGCATATTATTGTAAACATAAAATTTGTTGTAAAAATATGAGCTAGTATCTTCTTTTTGAACATAATACCAAGCATCATACATATCGCTAGGTGTTGTACCAAAATTATTAATATTTTCTATTGAAGGATTTTTTGTTTTTGAAAAAGAATATAGTTCGTGAGTAATGTCATATTCTTTTCCTAAAGTTGTAAAACCTAGATTAGAAATTAATTTAAAATCAGTTTCAAAAATTAAATTTTTAATCAAAAAATTAGTTTTTTTATAGGTATAATTTAATTTTGTTTCTATGTTATCAATTTTACGCTCATATTTTAATTTAGCATCTTTTAATGAATTAATTGTATAAGTGCCAGTATGAGTTATACCGAGATATATTTTTGATTGATCAATTTTTTCATGTTCATGATCTAAAATTTCCCAATATTTATGAAATCTTTTTTTCTCTGTATTATAATCATAAGTGAAATTTAAACTATTTTTAAAATTATGATAATCGTTTAAAACATTTGTTTGTAATTTATTATCAAGTTCAAGACCTATAGTTGTATTTTCATCTTTAGCATATCTAAAAGCAGTTTTAAAATCTATAAAATATGGAGTAAAACCATTTATTGTTGTTAATTTTGGATTTATAATTATAGACATTTTATCGTGATTAAAAAGTTTTGTATATGTTGTATCGGCTATTATACTATTTCTATATTTAAAATCATCTCCATTGTATGAAAGAGGCATATAGGTTAATTTTAATTTTGTAAATTTGTTTGGTAAATATTCAATTCCCATTTTAAATTGTATGTCTTCATCATTTGTAAAAATAGGACGAACATATTTTTTTGATATGGTAGCAAAAGTATCATGGTTATGCTCATGTTCATCATCATCATCGTGCTCGTGGTCTTCTGTAATATTGTAGTCATGTTCGTGTGGACCATGGTAATGATTATGAATAGTAGAATAAATATCATTTTTATATTTTGTTTCTTTATATTCTTCAACTTTTGACATATTGTCTACAAGATTAGTTAATTTACCTTCTTCAATTTTAGTTGTTGGTTTAGAATCAATTAGATAAAAAGTTTTATTGGCTTCTTTAATATTTTTTCTAGACCCCCTAAATTTAAAAAAGAAATTTAAATATTTGCCTTCTTTTGGTTTAGTGTAAATAGTAGCTTGAAAAGGAATGTAATTTATTGAAGTTAAGTTTTTATTTCCCATAAAGTTACTTTCTGTTTCAATTTTTGATTTTGCTTTTATTCTAATATTTTTTGAATATGACTGAATAGCTAAAGCAAGTAATAAAATAAAAATTAATTTTTTTTTCATGTTTCTCCTTTTTATATATAATGTGTTTTTGATTATAGCATGTTAAAATTTTGTATACTAGTTGATTAATATACATATTTTTAGGTTTAAAATGAATAAAATTAAATTTTAATTAATAATTATAAGAAAAAAAGGAAAAGAAAATATTTCAGTTATTTTTCAGTTGAAAAATATGTAAAAATGAAAAAAACATAAAAAGATGTTCATTATTCTTGCAAATGATAAAAAAATATGCTAGACTTAACCTAGTTAATAGTGATTTGGAGGCTTAATAATGAGAAAAATAATTATAGCAGGTAATTGGAAAATGAATAAAACTTGTACAGAAACAAGAGAATTTTTTGAAAGCTTACTACCAAAAATAGAAGGTTTATCAAGAAATGTGGTAGTTGGTGTTCCTTTTACATCTTTACAAGAAGCTGTTAAATTAACAAAAGGTAGCATAGTAAAAATTGCTGCTCAAAATATGAATCCTAATGAAAAGGGTGCATATACTGGTGAAGTATCACCATTAATGTTAAAAGATTTAGGAGTTGAATATGTAATACTTGGTCATTCTGAAAGAAGAGCATATTACCATGAAACTAATGAATTTATTAACGAAAAAGTTAAATCTGCTTTAAAACATGATCTTAGACCAATTTTATGTATTGGGGAAAAATTAGAAGATCGTGAAAATGGAACAACTACAGAAGTAGTTAAAGAACAATTAGTTGAAGGACTAAAAGGTGTTAGCAAAGAAGATATAACAAAGGTTGTAATTGCTTATGAACCTATCTGGGCAATTGGAACTGGTAAGACAGCTACTCCTGAAATAGCCCAAGAAGTTCATTCATTTATTAGAAATTTATTAACTAGCTTATATACAAAAGAACTAGCAGAAGAAGTAACAGTACAATATGGTGGATCAATGAAACCATCAAATGTAGTAGATCTTTTGAAGCAAAAAGATATAGATGGTGGTCTAATAGGTGGAGCAAGTCTTGAACCAGAATCTTTTGTTGAATTAATAAAAGCTGGTAAATAGGAGGAACTAATGAACGGATTATTTATAGCATTTATGGTGATTATATCAGTTGTATTAGTAGTTGTTATACTTATGCAACCAGATAAAAGTCAAACTGTTGCTAAAACTGAAAGTGTTTTAGATCAAGAAAAGGATGGTATTGAAAAATTTACTGAATATGTTGCGATACTTTTCTTGTGTTCAGCTGTTATTTATAGTGTCATTAGATAATATATAAATTAGGAGGATAATACAATGTCTAAGAAAGAATTTGTTGAAGCTTTTGCAGCTAGTACTGGTGAAAGCAAAAAGAGATCAGAAGAATTAGTTTCTGAATTTTTAAAATTAGTTGAAAAATGTTTAATCGAAGGAAATGATGTTCAATTCGTTGGTTGGGGAACATTTGCAACAAAGGCAAAGGCTGCTAGAAAGGGAAGAAACCCTAAAGATGGTACTGAAATTGAAATACCTGCAAAGACAGTTGTTAAATTTAAAGTAGGAAAGAAATTAGCAGATGCTGTAGCAGAAGCTAAGTAAAGAGAAAGTTAATGTGCCCTTTATCTATGTAAGGTTAGGGTGCATTTTTTTATTATCCTTCTAGTAATTAAAAGTTAGATTTGATATAATTAAAATAGAAAATTTAGGAGAGAATAAATGACAGATAAAAAATTTAAAAGGAATTTTTCTATAATAGCACATATTGATCATGGAAAATCTACAATAGCAGATAGACTTATGGAAAAGACACATACAGTTTCTCAAAGAGAAATGAAAGATCAGCTTTTAGATAGTATGGATTTAGAAAGAGAAAAAGGAATTACTATAAAGGCTCAAGCAGTTACCTTGAAATATGTTGCAAAAGATGGAAATGAATATGAACTTAATTTAATTGATACTCCAGGGCATGTTGACTTTATATATGAAGTATCAAGATCACTTGCAGCCTGTGATGGAGCAATATTAATAGTTGATGCTGCACAAGGTATAGAAGCACAGACTCTAGCAAATGTTTATTTGGCATTTGAAAATGATTTGGAAATTTTGCCAGTGATTAATAAGATAGACTTACCTTCAGCAGATGTAGCAAAGGTATCAAAAGAAATAGAAGATGTTATCGGTTTAGATACAAGTGATATAATATTAACATCAGCAAAAACAGGTCAGGGTATAGATGAATTATTAGAAAAAATTGTTACATATTTACCTGCACCAAAAGGGGAAGAAAGTAATCCTACAAAAGCTTTGATATTTGATTCACATTATGATGATTTTAGAGGTGTAATAACAAATATAAGAATAGTAGAAGGAAAAATAAAAAAAGGTGACAGAATAAAAGTAATGTCAACTAATAAAGAATTTGAAGTTTTAGAAATAGGTATATTTACACCAAAAATGAAAGAAGTTGAAGAATTAAGTGTTGGTTCTGTTGGTTATATAGTAACAGGAATAAAATCTATTAAAGATACACAGGTTGGGGATACAATAACTACTGTTGAAAATCCAGCAACTTATCCATTGGAAGGATATAGACCAGCACAAAGTATGGTATTTGCTGGAATTTATCCTATATCTACTGATGATTATAGTGATTTAAGAGAAGCGTTAGAAAAATTACAATTAAATGATGCCTCACTTTCATATCAAGCAGAAACTTCACTAGCCTTAGGGTTTGGGTTTAGATGTGGATTTTTAGGCTTATTACATATGGAAATAGTGGTTGAAAGATTAAGAAGAGAGTTTGAAATAGATTTAATTTCTACAGCACCTTCAGTTCAATATTATGTTACTGATGAAAATAATAAAACTAGATTAATAGATAATCCAGCTGAATTTCCAGTTGGAAGAAATAGAATAGAAGAACCATATATTAAGGGAACAGTAATAGTTCCAAAAGAATATGTAGGAAATGTTATGGAACTATGCCAAGAAAAAAGAGGAACTTTTAAAAATATGAATTATCTTGATGAAAATAGGGTTATGGTAGAATATGAATTACCTCTTGCAGAAATTGTAATTGATTTTTATGATAAATTAAAATCAAGAACTAAGGGTTATGCTTCCTTTGAATATGAACTTATAGGATATAGAGAATCTAATCTTGTAAAGGTGGATATATTAGTTTCAGGAGAAGCAATAGATGCTTTTTGTTTCATAGCACATTCAGATAATGCTTATACAAGAGGTAGGGCAATAGCTGAAAGATTAAAAGATGTTATACCTAGACAACAATTTGAAATACCTATACAAGCAGCCTTAGGTGGTAAAATAATAGCAAGAGAAACAATAAAGGCTCTTAGAAAAAATGTTTTAGCAAAGTGTTATGGTGGAGATATTACAAGAAAGAAAAAGCTTCTTGAAAAGCAAAAAGAAGGTAAAAAAAGAATGAAATCTATAGGTAATGTTGATATACCTCAAGAAGCATTTTTAGCAGTATTAAAGTTGGATAAAGACTGATATGAAGGTGAAGAAATGAATAAAAAATTAATATTTTTTGATGTTGAAACAAATGGGTTAAGAGGATCTTCTGTTTTATCAATGTCGGCAATGAAGGTAAGTATAAATTTAGAAACATTGGAAATGTTAAAGGTCGGAGAATTTAATAGATTTTATTATAGAAATAAAGGCGAAGAAATAAATGAAGGAGCTATAAGAGTTAATGGTTTAACTGATGAAGAAATAGGCATAAGAAGAAGCATGAGTTCTGAAGTATATCCTAAAACTTTTTTAGAAGATCTTCCATCTTTTGTTGAATTTTGTCAAGGTTGTGACCACTATATAGCTCATAATATTCGCTTTGATAGAGATTTTTTACCTTTTAAATTGAAATATCAATTTGACACTATGCTTGAAAATATAGATATAGTAAAAATTATGGGGCTTAATGGTTATAAATGGCCAAAATTAATAGAATGTGCAAATTATTATAAAGTTCCTCTAGAAGAAGAAAAATTACATAATAGTATGTATGATGTAGAAACTATGGCAAAGGTATTTTTTAGAATGAGAAAACATTCTATTGCAAAAAGTAGAATAAAGAGATTTATAGTAGATAATATTAGTACGAGGTTATAAAATGTTCATAGAAAATTTTACATATGTTGCAAACTTAATAGGTGTTATTGCCTTTGCAGCTTCAGGAGTTATAAAGGGTCTAAAACATAAACTTGATATTTTAGGAGTTGTTGTTTTAGCAGTTATGACGGCAGTTGGTGGAGGAATAATAAGGGATGTTTTGGTTAATAAGATACCAAATGTACTTATTCATACACAGGATATAGTTGTGGCAATAATTACAGCCATTTTATTATTTATTATTATGAAGAGATATAAGAAAAGTGGAAAATCATTTTATAAAGAATTACTCGTAATGGATGCAATAGGTTTAGCAATTTTTACTATTATAGGAGCAAAAATTGCAATTAATGCTGGCTTTTCTATTATAACTGTTGCAATATTTGCAACTATAACAGGAGTAGGTGGAGGAGTTATTAGAGATATATTTGTTGCAGAAATACCTATAATATTAAAAGAAGATATTTATGCTTTTTTATGTTTTTTTGGAGCAATTTTATATTACTATTTACCCAGAATTTTTATAAGTGATATTGTAGTTTTTGCAATAATTTTGATTGTAAGATTGATAATTATAAAATATAAAATTAATTTACCAAAATAAAAACTCAACTTTTTAAAGTTGAGCTTTTTTTATGTATTCTTTTGTAACTTCTTTAATTTTATCCCTACCTTGTTTTACTAAAGCACTTCCTATTCCTATAGCAAAGGCACCATTTTTTATCCATTCTTGGATATTTTCAATATTGACACCACCAGATGGCATCATATTTGCATAAGGTATAGGGCCGTGAACATCTTTAATAAAATTAGAACTTAATATTCCACCTGGAAAAATTTTAACAACATCTGCACCATTTTCTAAAGCATTAATTACTTCTGTCACACTACCACAACCTGGTAAATATGGAATAGAGTATCTATTACAAACTTTTGATATATTAGAGTCAAAATGTGGTGATACAACGAATTTTGCTCCATTTAAAATTGCAATTCTTGCAGTAATATCATCTAATACTGTACCTGCACCGATTATTACATTTGGATCATTAAGAAATTCTTTAGATAGCTTTTTTATAGCACTTTCTGCATACATTGTTGAAAAAGTAACTTCTATTGTTTTAATACCTCCAGCTATAATTTCTTTTGAAATATAGTACGCATCATCATCATCTGTACCACGAACTACAGCGACTAAAAAATTTTTTTTAATTTTTGATAAAATTTGTTCTTTCATAAAACACCCTTCTTTTATATGTTATATATTACATTATATAGTTTATCAAAAAAAAAATCTACTATATTGATTGATTTTTTAATGTATGGTAAAATTGAGTAAATACAAAAGGAGATGGAAATATTGAGGAAACATAGTACATGGATACAAATAAAAATACAAAAATTATTTATCTATTTTGTTACAGGAATAATTTGTGGTTTTGTGATATCGATGTATAAATTAGGCATACATAAAATGTCTGATATTATGACAAAAATTTTAAAATATTGTAGCAAATCTTACTTAGGATATTTAATTTTTTTAATTTTATTTGTACTTATAGCAACTTTAATATATTTTATGAACAATTTTGATTCTATGATTAAAGGTTCAGGAATACCAAGTATTTATGGGCTTATAGATGAAAAAATAAAGTTCAATTGGAAAAAAACTTTACCATGTAAATTTATTGCCAGTGTTATAACTGTAGGTTCAGGTTTAACTTTGGGTAGAGAAGGACCTTCAGTGCAAATAGGTGGTTTGGTTGGACAGGCAGTACATTCTCTTACTAAGGGTCAAAAAGAAGATAAAAAGTATTTTATAGGTTCATCAGCTGGAGCAGGTTTGGCTGTAGCCTTTAATGCACCTATTACAGGTATGCTATTTGCTATAGAAGAAATTTATAAGAAAACAAATAGAAAAGTATTTTTGAGTTCAGCTATAACTGTGTTCTCAGCAATTTTATGCTCAGATTTGATATTAGGAAATAAGCCAACCTTACATAATATTCCTAAAATAGCACCTTTAGGACTTAATATATACATTTATTTAATAATATTAGGTTTACTCTCAGGTTTATCAGGGGCCTTATTTAATACATTGATAATTTCAAGTAAGACCTTGTATAAAAAGATAAAAGTTCATTCATATATTAAATTTTTATTACCCTTTGTAATATCAGCAGTCATATTACTTATTGATTCAAGATTATTTGGTGCAGGAGAACACTTCTTTTATCTAGCTTTGAATGAAAATGCTAGTATAGCAACATTAGCATTTTTCTATATTTCAAAATTCTTTTTGCTATTTATAGTATTTGGTGCTGATGTTCCAGGTGGAAGTTTGGTTCCTTTATTAGTATTAGGATCTTTACTTGGTAATCTTTATGCAAGTATTCTATATCATTTTGGGTTTATAGATGCAAATTTAATTTTTGTTTTCTCAATGATGGGAATGTGTGGGCATTTTTCTGCAATAGTTAGATCTCCAATAACAGCAATTATTCTTGTATTAGAAATGACAGGGGGGTCTTTCGATTACTTATTAGCTATAGCTATAGTAAGTTTAATAGCCTATGTACTAGCAGAAGGTTTAGGAATAAAATCTTTCTATGAAGATTTATACGATAGAATGTTAGAAGGATTAAACAAAGGAAAGCAAGAGGTTGATATTAAGAATAATTAGCCTTAATCAAAGAATATTGCAAAAGAATAAATTGTAATATTCTTTGATGAAAAAATAATGCTTGACAATAAAAAAATTTTTTGATAGAATGAATATGTTGCCTAGGTAGCTCAATTGGTTAGAGCATACGGTTCATACCCGTAAGGTTATCAGTTCGATTCTGATCTTAGGCACCATTTTTTTTTATAAAGAAAGTGAAAGTGAAAATGGATTTAAATAGTTTAAAATTATTTTATGAAGCTTGTAAAGTAAAAAGTTTTACAAAAGCTAGTCAAAATTTGTATATAAGCCAATCGGCAGTGTCTATACAAATAAAAAAATTGGAGCAAAATTTAGATGTGCAATTAATAGAAAGAAATTCAAAATCTTTTAAATTGACAAGAGAGGGTCAAAGTTTATTTAAAATGGCAAAAGATTTATTTGAAAAAGTAGATAGAATGGAAATTGCCATGAAAAGATTAATTGATAAGCAAAATAAAAAAATTGCAATTGGAGCAACACATAATGTTGGTGAGCCTATATTACCTAATATTGTTCGTGAATATTTAAAAGAAAGACCAGACATTGAACTAGATATTTTTGTTAAAAATTCTGCAACTTTGTATAAATATTTAAAAGAAGGAACTTTGGATGTAATATTAACAGAAGATTTTTTTATAAAAGATGATGAACTTAAAATTATAAATACAGAAGATTATCCTTTTGTTGTGATAGCACCTAATAATATTGAAGATTATATGGAATTAAAAAATATTTTTTATTTAAAAAGAAATAATGAACAAAATGTTCTATATATGAATAAATTTGAAGAGAAGGTAGGGTTCACAATAGATAAGCAAATGAATGTTAATGGTAGTATCGAAACAACGAAACATTTGGTAAAAATGGGAGTGGGTTATGCTGTATTACCCTATTATTGTGTTTATGAAAATTTAAAAAATAAAGAATTTAAAGTTATTTATAGATTTATAAAAACATATAATAAATTTCAAATTATGTGTATGAAAGAAAATATGACTAATAAAATAATTACCGATTTTGTTTCATTTGTTAGAAATATAGATATTAAAGAATCATTGAAAGATATTAAGAAAGTGTAAGAAAATGAAAAATAATTTTGATGAGCTTATTGATAGACATAATATGAATTCTTCAAAATATGATGAACTTTTTCAAATTTATAAAGAAAAAGATATAAGACCATTTACTGTTGCAGATATGGATTTTAAGACTGATGAAAATATATTAAAAGCAATAATTGCCAAGGTAAATAAGGGTATTTTAGCCTATACTTCTACACCAATAGAATATTTTTTAGCCTATAAAAATTGGTATAAAAAACAACATAATTATGACTTTGATGAAAAATGTATGCTACATTGCCCTGGTGTAATTTCAGGATTAAGAGTATATATTAATTACAAGTATAAAAAAAATACGAAATTTTTAATTTTAGAGCCAATGTATGCTTCATTTAAAAGAATAGTTGAAAATTCTTCAATGAAAATGCTTACAAGTAATTTGATAAAGGATGAACAAGGAAAATGGCAAATAGATTACTCAGATTTTGAAGAAAAGATAAAACAAGTAAAAGTTTTGATTTTTTGTAATCCACAAAATCCCATTGGAAAATGTTGGACGGAGCCTGAAATAAAATATATAGCAAAAATGTGTGAAAAATATAAGGTGGATGTTATTTCAGATGAAATACACGCAGATTTAGTTTTGTTTTCAAATAAACATATACCCTTTAGAAAATACTATAATAATACAGTAACTTTTTATTCTATAACTAAAACTTTTAATTTATCAGGACTACAATCAGCGATTTGTATTCTAAATAGCGTGGATGAAAAAAATAAAGTATTCAATGAGTGGAAAAAAATGGATATATATAGACCTAATGCAATAGCAGTTGAGGCTGTTATAGAGGCGTGTAAAAATTCAGAGCCATGGCTTTTACAATTAAAAAAATATATAGAAGCTAATTTTCTTTTTTTAGATAAATATTTAAAAGAAAATTTGGTTGATTTTGAATTTACTATACCTGATGCAAGTTATCTTGCCTTTATTTCATTGCAAAAATTAGGTATTTCTGAGGAAGAAATTAAAGATTTTTTTGTGAAAAAAGTTAAAATGGCAGTGGTGCCGGGGAGTGTTTTTGGAGATATAGCAAAGGGCTATATTAGATTAAATGTTGCCTGTCCTAGAAGTATTCTTGAAAAATATTTGAAAAGAATAAAAGAACTGAAAAATAACTAAAAAAAATTTTGGAAGATACAAAAATATTTATAGTATCTTCTTTTTATTTAACTAAAAAAGAACTGAAAAAGGCTATTAAAATATAGATTTTTTTCTGATATACTCTAGACTAAGTTAAATAAAAGGAGGAAAAATGAAAAAAATATTTTTAATATCAATCTTATTTTCATTAATTTTAGAAGCAAGCAATAAAAAGATGGTTAGGGTAGATTTAAAGGCAAATACAGAAATTGGAAATGAAAAAAAAGGTAAAATTTGGTTTGAACCATACCTTAAATTTACAGCTTTTGATTTAAAATTAACCTCAATAGATTCAAAATGGGAGTTTAAAACAGTTTTAAAGGGAAATAGAGCACTTATTAGTAGACCAGATAAGGCGTTTATTTATAAAAATGAAAATATTATAAATGGAAAATATGAACCTAAGATTGTTGAAGGAGAAGAAAATTTCTTTGGTGAAAAATCTATAACTGAAACTTATTATGGAACTGATTATAAATATACTAAAAATTTGGAAAAACAAATTGCAAATAGAGGTTCTATAGAACAGTTCATATTCAAAAATCCTTCACAAGTTCATGAACATGATCACCACGATCACGAACATACTCATGAACATACTCATGAACATACACATGAACATGAACATAAACATGAAGAAAATGAAGAAGAAGAGAATAGAAATAAAATTGATATAATAAGACCTAGAATATTAGAACAATTAAGTGAAACAAATGACGGACAATTCAAAGCTAGTATTAGATATTTTGATGGTAAAAATGGTTTTAAATATACGCAATATATTTCGAGTTTTAATGAGAATGATGAAAATAGAAAGTTTGCAGGAGATGCAATATTTGAAGGAATAAATACGAATGTGTTCAATAATAAATATTCACTATCATTTAGACCAAGGTTCTATACGAGAAAAATAATAAATCCTTTGGCACTTGAAATGGATACAGATGTGAGATATAAGCATAATGAAGATATGACAATGGGAGCATATATTTATAATGGAATACAGTTAGAAAGCATTAAAGAAAGACTACACTTTAAAAATCATTTTGAGTTATTTTTTGACAAAAATAAAGAATTGAAAAGAATGCACAAATTCTATGAGATTGTAAATCATGAACATGAAAAATTAGAACAAATTAGATTATCTGCTTCATTAACACATGAAGGTAACTATTTATACAATCAATTTTATGTAGAAAATACTCCAAAATTTGATGAAATGAAGGATAAGTATAAATTTTCTGCACAACTTAAACTTAAAAAAAGTGATCTTTTTATAAAAGGACTTAGTGTAGAAAATGATCTTAATATTATTAGAAATTATGCAACACATAAAAATTCTACAAAGGTATATAAGGTTGAAAATGCCTCTTTAAAATTTATAGATTCAGAAGATGAACACTATATTTATAAGGGAAAATATAAAGGAAAAGATGTTTTCAATCCTGCAGCAGCTAATGAAGAAGTCCTTAGAAAAATATATAAGACAGACAAGGGTTATGAATTACATAAGGTTTATGAAACTACTAAAGAATTAAGAGATGATTTTAGTGGAGAGATAAAAAAGAAAAAAATAAAATATTTAGAAAAATCTGAGTATATACCTGATTATATTTCTGGAAAAGAAATGATTACAGATGATACAAAGACAAAAAATAATATGGAGTTAAAAAATAAGACAAAAATAGTGTATAATAAATTCAGTATTGAGAATAAATTGAAATTTAATAAATTATTAGACAAGACACAATATTTGATAAAAAATGAAAGTAAATTAGCCTATGAACAAGATATTATGAAATTTAAATTAAAACCATATATAGAAAATGAATATAATATATTTAAAAATACAGATAAAGATTATTATGAAACTAACAAATTTAGCCCAGCAATAGATGTAGCATATAATTTTGTGTATGATATAACAGATATGATAGATATAGCATTTAAGCTTGGACTAGATTCAAAATTTAGCTTGCAATCAAGAAAAGCTAGTTCAAATAGACTACAAACTAATGTCTTAGATGAAAAAATAAAGAATAAAGTTAATAAATTAGACTTTGAAAGACAAAAAATTGAAGAAGAAAATAAATGGGTACAGGGTTCTGAAATAAATATAAGACCATATGCAGAATTTATTACAAATATAGGAAATGATCTTAGTCTAAAATTGAGTGGAGAAATGAATTTGAAATATGAAAAAGGAGTATTTACAAATTATTTAGGAGGTTATTCACCAAAATCTAAAATATGGAATTCAAATTATAAGACAAAATTAAAATTAGCCCTAGAGTATCATAAATAAACTGCTTGACAATATTGGTTATATATGTTACTATTACTTGTTGTTTAGGCAACATCTGTATTACCAATACAAATAATTTGATTGGGAGGAATAAAAAAATGAGAGTACAAGTAATTTTGGAATGCACAGAAACAAAGTTAAGACATTATGTTACAACTAAAAACAAAAAAACACATCCAGAAAGATTGGAATTAAGAAAGTATAATCCAGTTTTAAAGAAATACACTCTATATAGAGAAGTTAAGTAGTAGTTAATTAGGTCAGTAGTTCAATTGGTAGAGCATCGGTCTCCAAAACCGAGTGTTGTAGGTTCGAGTCCTATCTGACCTGCCATTTTTATTATATGGAGACAATTTATGAAAGATGAGAAGAAAAAAAATCTTTTTTTAAGAATAGTAAGTGAATATAAAAAGGTAACATGGGCAAGTGTGCCTGAAGTTATACAAGTTACCATAATAGTTTTATTAATTACTGCTTTTATTGCAATAATGATAATCTTATTTGATTTTGCATTTAACATTATCATGACAAGAATCACAAGTATATTATCAAGTGTTTTAAAATAGAGGTGGAATAAATGGAATTTGTAAATAAATGGTATTTGATTCATACATATTCTGGTTATGAAAAAAAGGTTAGAGATGATTTGAAAAATAGAGTAAAATCTTTGGATATGTTAGATAGGGTATTTAGAATTTTTGTTCCCGAAGAAGAAGTAGAAGAAGAAAAAAGAGGAAAAAAAGTTATTACTTATAGAAAATTATTTCCAAGTTATGTAATGGTAGAAATGAGAACAAACATAGAAGAAACAGGAACAGCTCTTAATTATCATGTAGATAGTGAAGCTTGGTATGCTGTCCGTAATACAAATGGTGTTACAGGTTTTGTTGGTGTAGGTTCTGATCCCATACCAATGTCTGACGAAGAAGTAGAAAGAATAATGCAAAGGGTAAAAACCACTGTTGTTATGCCATCAGAAAAAATTAGTAAATTAAAAATTGGTGATATAGTGGATATAATAGATGGTGATTATCTAGGAAATGTAGGAACTATTCTTGAAATATATAAGGATAAAGAAGAAGTAATGCTTTCAACTCTTAACGGGAAAGCTAAACCTATTTTGAAAGTTGAACAAATTAAAAAGTAAAATTGAGTGGGAGAATATTTCAATTACCACAAAGGAGGAAATTTTAAAATGGCTAAAAAAGAAGTTATAGGTACAGTTAAATTACAAATAAGTGCAGGAAAGGCTAATCCAGCTCCACCAGTAGGATCTGCATTAGGACCTAAGGGGATAAATATACCAGAATTTTGTAAAGCATTTAATGCACAAACACAAGATAAAATGGGATATATAATTCCAGTAGAAATAACAATTTATTCAGATAGAAGTTTTACATTTGTTTTAAAAACTCCACCAGCATCAGATTTATTAAAGAAAGCTGCTAAGGTAGAAAAAGGAGCTCATAATTCTAAAAAAGAAGTTGCTGGAACAGTTACTAAAGCACAATTAAAAGAAATAGCTGAATTAAAGATGCCTGATTTGAATGCAAGTAATGTAGAAAAAGCAATGAATATTATAGCAGGTTCAGCAAGAAGTATGGGAATTAAAGTACAAGATTAATAAATTAGTGGAAGGTGTTTACCAATGACCACAGAGGAGGATTAATTAAATGGCAAAAAGAGGAAAAAGATATAATGAAATTTCTCAAAAAGTAGATAAATTAAAGATATATACACCAGAAGAAGCATTAGACTTATTATTTGAAACAAAGAGTGCTAAATTTGTTGAAACAGTTGAATTAGCAGTTAAATTAGGAGTAGATCCAAGACATGCTGATCAACAAGTAAGAGGTACAGTAGTATTACCTAATGGAACAGGTAAAAAGATTAAGATACTTGCTATTACAAGTGGAGAAAATATTGAAAAAGCTCTTCAAGCTGGTGCAACATATGCTGGTGATGATGAATATATTGCGAAAATTCAACAAGGATGGTTTGATTTTGACTTAGTTATAGCTACACCAGACATGATGCCTAAATTAGGAAGATTAGGAAAAATTTTAGGAACAAAAGGTTTAATGCCTAATCCAAAATCTGGAACAGTTACAACTGATATAACTAAAACTGTTGAAGAATTTAAAAAAGGAAAAGTTGCATTTAAAGTAGATAAATTAGGATCAATACATTTACCATTAGGAAAAGTTGATTTTGAAAAAGAAAAGGTTGTTGAAAATTTCAAAGTTGCTTTAGGTCAAATTATTAAATTAAAACCAGCAACTTCAAAAGGACAATATTTAAGAACAGTTGCTATTTCATTAACAATGGGACCTGGAATAAAGATAGATCCATTATTAGTAAGTTCATATGTAACTAAATAGTATATAAAGTTGAAGAGTGTTTGTTTAAAACACTCTTTATTATAACATGGAGGTATTGAATTGGACATATTGCCCAAATTGTTATTAATATTTATTTTAATATTAATTAATGCTTTTTTTTCTTGTGCAGAAATTGCAATATTTTCTGTTAATAAGAATAAAATTCTAGCTTTAGTTGAAAAAAAAGATAAAAGGGCTAAATTACTTTTAAATATGATAGAAGCACCTAGTAAATTATTGTCTACTATTCAAGTAGCAATAACTTTGTCTAATTTTTTCGCTTCAGCATCAGCGGCACTGAGTTTGTCTAATAAACTTGAAAGTTTATTGATTAATATACCCTATGCTAGTCAAATTTCAGTTATAATTGTAACCTTAGTTTTATCATATGTTTCCCTAGTATTAGGAGAATTAGTTCCAAAAAGAATAGGTTTACAAAAATCAGTTGAAATTTCTCTGGTATTGGTGAAAATTTTAAATATTTTTTCAATTATTTTTACACCAATTATATTTATATTAACAATATCAACAAATGCTGTTGTATTTATATTAGGCTTTAGAAATAATAAAGAAAATGATAATTTAAGTAAGGATGAAATGATAGCTGTAATTAATTCTGGTACTAATCTTGAAAAGCCAGAAAAAGAAATAATAGAAAATGTTATTGATTTTGATGAGCTACTAGCAAGAGAGGTTATGATACCAAGACCTAATATATTTGCTATACAAAAAAATGAAATAGTTTCAAATTTATTGAAATATGATAATATAACAACTTATTCAAGAGTACCAATATATGATGAAGACTTGGATAATGTTATAGGTATTTTACATATAAAAGACTTATTGCTTTTAGAAGATAAAAATATTACTGTAGACAAGGTAATGAAAAAGGCATATTTTGTTCCAGATACAAAAAAAATTAGTGAACTATTTTTAGAAATGAAAAATAATCATAACCATATGGCTATTTTAATAGATGAATATGGTGGAGTATCTGGTATTGTTACTCTTGAAGACTTACTTGAAGAACTTGTTGGGGATATTACAGATGAATATGACAAAAATTTATACAATATAGTTGAAATAGGTAAAAATAAGTATATAGTTAATGGAGATTTATCAATAAATGATTTAAATGATTTTCTTAAAACAAATTTCAGTTCAGAATATTATGATTCGGTTGGGGGCTTAATAATAGAAAAGATTGCATACATACCGAAAGATAATGCTAAAATTGATGATATTTATATTGATGATACTTGTTTTAGAGTATTAAAAGTTAAGAATAAGAAAATTCAAAAAATATTAGTTATTTGTAAAGAAAAAAAATAGAACTAAAAGTTCTATTTTTTTATTTATTTTTCTTCTCTACTTAATTGATTTCTTTGTTTTCTTCTTTCCAATTCAGATAGAACTAATTTTCTAAGTCTTAATGAATTAGGAGTTATTTCTACCAATTCATCATCTGAAATATATTCAAGTGCAAGTTCTAAGGTGAATTTTTTAGCTGGTGCTAAATTAACATTGTCATCTGAACCAGCAGCACGCATATTTGTTAATTTTTTACTCTTACAAGTATTTACAACTAAATCATTATCCTTAGTATGTTCACCAACTATCATACCTTCGTAAACTTCATCACCGGGTTCAACAAATAGAATACCACGAGGTTGTAAATTATTAAGTGCATAAGCATAACAAGTACCAGCTTCAATTGCTATTAAAGCACCTTTTTTACCTGTTACAATATCACCTTTGTACTTTTCATATTCTAAGAAAGTATGATTAAGTATACCAGTTCCCTTTGTTTCAGTTAAAAATTCATTTGTGAAACCTAATAAACCACGAGAAGGAACTTTAAATTCAAGTCTAGTATAACCATCATTACCAGGTGTCATACTTAGTAATTCACCTTTTCTAAGACCTAATTTTTCAATTACAACACCTGAAAAATCATTTGCAACATCAACAGTTACAAGTTCTATAGGTTCTAATTTTACACCATCTTTTTGCTTGAAAATAACTTTTGGTCTTGAAACAGCTACTTCATAACCCTCTCTTCTCATATTTTCAAGTAATATAGATAATTGTAATTCACCACGACCCTTTACAATAAAGGCATCAGGACTATTTGTAGTTTCAAGACGCATACTTACATTATGACTAACTTCTTTTTCAAGTCTTTCTAATATATTTCTTGAAGTAATATATTTACCATCACGACCAGCAAATGGTGATGAGTTAACCATAAAAGTCATAGATAAAGTTGGTTCATCAATTTCAATTAGAGGTAAGGCTTTAATATTATCCTTATCACAGATAGTTTCTCCTATATCAATATGATCTATACCTGCAATTGTTATTATATCTCCAGAATAAGCAATTTCAGTTTCAACTTTTTTAAGCCCCTCATAAGTATAAATTCTACCAATTTTTGCTTTTACATTTGATCCATCTCTTTTTATTACAACAACTTCTTGATTACGAGAAATGCTACCATTATACACTCTACCTGTACCTAATTTTCCAACATAGTCATCATATTCGGTATTCATTATTTGCATTTGAAGTGGTTCATTAGGGTCACCTTGAGGATCTGGTGCATATTTAAGTATAGTTTCAAATAAGTCTTTCATATCGCTTGTATCGCTTTTTAAGTCTAATTTTGCTATTCCATTTTTTGCACTTGTGTATACAATAGGGAAGTCTAATTGTTTTTCATTTGCACCTAATTCGACAAATAAGTCAAAGACATTATTTACAATTTCTTCTGGTGTACAATGAGGTCTATCAATTTTATTAATAACAACTATAGGGCATAAACCATGATCTAAAGCTTGTTTTAATACATATTTTGTTTGTGGCATAACACCTTCAAAAGCATCAACTAAAAGTAAAACAGAATCAACCATTTTTAATATTCTTTGTACTTCACCACCAAAATCAGCATGTCCTGGTGTATCAACTATATTTATTTTATAATCCTTATAATGTATAGAAGCATTTTTAGAAAATATTGTGATACCTCTTTCCTTTTCAAGGTCATTACTATCCATAATTCTTTCTTCAACTTTTTGATGAGCTGAAAAAGTACCAGATTGTTTAAGTAAGGCATCTACTAAAGTAGTTTTTCCATGATCAACATGGGCAATTATAGCTATGTTCTTTATTTTTTGCATAAGTCTCCTTTATTTATTTCATAACATTTTTTTTCAAATTTTTCTTTTTCAACGACATATCTTCCATGAGTTCCAACACCAATTAAAATGTCATCATTCATATAGCATTTAACTTCTAAAGTTATAGCCTTTGAATTAACTTCAATTATTTTTGAAACACAGGTAATTTTAGAGCCTAGGGGACTAGCCTTTAAATGTTTAATATTAACCATAGTTCCAACAGTAATTTCATCATTTTCAAGAAATTGATCTATTAATTCAGTGGAAGTTAGTTCCATGAAAGCTATCATACAAGGTGTTGCATAGACTCTAGCTTTCCCAGAACCCCAAATAGAAGCTAAATCTTTTTCTTTTACTATCATTTCTTTTTTTAAGCTCGAATTAACTAATATTTTTTTCATATTTATCACCTTTCATTCAAATAAAATTGTAACACTAAATAATATATCTTGTCAAATTTAAGAATTTTTTAAAAAAAATAACTGAAAAAAATGAATATATTAAAAATATAGTAAAAAAGGTTGGTTGTAGTATCAATTTATTTGTTGAACTGAATACATAGTGTTGAAAAAAATATATTATGGTGTTAGTATAAAAAAAGAGGTGTTTAGAATGAAGAAAATTTTAGTTTATTTATTTATGTTAATAAGTTTTACTAGCTTTTCAAAATTAAGGGTTGGTATAACTATGTTACCATATTATTGTTTTGTATCAAATATAGTTGGAGATAAAATGGATGTAGTACCTTTGGTACCTGCAAATGTTAATGCACATACTTATGATGCAACTGCACAAGATGTAAAAAAACTTACAAGTGTTAATGTAGTTGTTGCAAATGGTGTAGGGCATGATATGTTCTTGAAAAGTATGTTGAAAGCAGCTCATAAAAATATTCCAGTTATAAATGCAAATAGTAGAACTACACTTATGCGTGTAGCAGGACAAAGAAATGGTAATGTTGTAAATCCACATACATTTATTTCAGTAACTCAAAGTATACAACAAGTTAATTATATAGCTCAAGAATTAGGAAAAATAGATAGAAAAAATGCTGGATATTACAGACAAAATGCACTTAGATATAGTGCAAAATTAAGAGCTATAAAGGCAGAAGCATTAAGAAAGGTTAGAGGAAAATCTAGAAATATTAAAATTGCAACTACACATGGAGGTTATGACTATTTATTAAATGAATTTGGTTTGAGTGTATCAGCAGTTGTTGAACCTTCATATGTACAAAGCCCAAGTTTAGCTGATGCAAAATTAGCAATAAAGAAGATGAAACAAAGAGGAGTTAGACTATTATTTGATGAAAAAGTATCAAATCATAAATTAGCTAATGTAATTTATAGAGAAACTGGAGTATATGTTGCTAATTTAAATCATATGACTAATGGTTCTTATAGAAAAGAAGCATTTGAAAAAGCTTTACTTGAAAATATGAATACTGTAGCAAATGCAATTTTGAAAGTTAGTAAATAAGCAAGAATATAATAAAACTTCTAATAAAAAGAAATTATTAGAAGTTTTTTTTATTTTTTGCAAGTTGAATTTTTAAATGAAATCATATATAATAAAAACAAATGAGATATTTTCAAACAGAAAGAGGAAAAGATGATAAAAGTAATATGCTTATTAATATTTTCTTATTTAATAGGAAGTATACCAAATGCTTTTTGGATAGGTAAGGTGTTTAAAAATATTGATATAAGACAACAAGGAAGTGGTAATGTAGGTGCAACTAATGCAGCAAGGGTTTTGGGATATAAATATGGATTTATGACACTTGTGTTAGATGTACTAAAAGGAGCAATACCAACTTATATAGGATATAAGATGGGAGCCAATTTAGGAATCTATGCTGCTATTTGTGCTATTATAGGGCATTCATATTCAATATTTTTAAAATTTAAAGGTGGAAAGGCTGTAGCAACGACAGTCGGAATTTTTTTAATTATTTCACCTTATTCTATATTAGCATTATTGGTTGTGTTTTTTGCTATAGTATTTTTAACTGGATATGTATCAATAGCATCTATGGTTAGTGCTTTATGCTTGTCAGTTGCAGTATATCTATTTAAAGGAACAACACCTGAAATTATTTTTTCAATAATAATAGGGCTTTTTGTGATATATAAGCATAAATCAAATATTAAAAATTTAATAAATAAAAAAGAAGCAAAATTTTTTGATAAATAAGGAGTTATATGAATATTTTAACATTAGGTGGAGGAAGTTGGGGTACAGCTTTAACCATTCTATTAGCAAAAAAAGGATACACTTGTTATCTTTATGAACATAATGAAGAATATAGAAAAATATTAAAGGAAAAAAGGGAAAATACAACCTTTTTAAAGGGACATATTTTACCAACTAATATTAAAATAGTTGAAGAATTTAATGAAGTTATAGAAAAAGTGGATATTATTTTACTTGCAACACCGACACAATATCTTAGAAATATGCTAAAGAAATTTAAAAAATTTTCAAATAAAAAGATTATTGTAAATGTTGCAAAAGGACTTGAAATTGGGACTTTGAAAAGAATTTCAGAAATTGTAGCAGAAGAATTAAAAGATTTTGAATATGAGTATGTGCATTTAGCAGGTCCTACTCATGCTGAAGAAGTTGCAAAACAAATACCATCAGCTATACTTTCAGTATCTGAAAATGAGGAAGTTGCCAAAAAAGTTCAAGAAGTTTTTAATACTACTTATTTAAGAGTATATACAGGTACAGATGTTATAGGAGCAGAATTAGCAGGAGCACTTAAGAATTGTATAGCAATAGCAGCAGGTATTTCAGATGGTTTAGGCTATGGTGATAATACAAAGGCAGCTCTTATGACAAGAGGTCTAGGTGAAATGATAATAATAGGTAAGTTTTATAAAGCAGATTTTAAAACTTTTATGGGCTTAACAGGTTTTGGAGACTTGGTAGTTACTTGTACAAGTCAACATAGTAGAAATAGATATCTTGGTGAGCAAATAGGTCGTGGTAGAACAGTAGAAGAGGTAGTTCATGAAATGAAAATGGTATCTGAAGGAGCAACTACAATAAAGGCTTTAAAAGAAATAATAGAAAAAAATAATTTAAGAACACCTATTTTTACTGAGTTATATAATATATTGTATAACAAACAATCAACAAAAACTATTACTGAATTATTTATGAATAGAAATCTAAGATCTGAATTTTAGGGGGATGTATGGAAGAGCAAAATGAAATGAATCTAATTTCATTATATTTATCAGATTTAAGAGAATATCAACTATTGAATAAGGAAGAGGAATTTGAACTTTTAAGAAAAATTAAGGAAGAAAATGATGAAGAAGCAAAGAACAAATTAGTTTTAGCTAATTTAAGATTAGTTATTTCAGTAGCGAAAAAATCATTAGGTAATGGACTTCCTTTAATTGATTTAATAAGTGAAGGAAATATAGGTTTATTAAAGGCAATAGAAAAGTTCGATAGTACAAAAGGTCATAGATTTAGTACATATGCAGTTTGGTGGATAAGACAAGCAATAAAAAAATCTATTATTAACATAGGTAGAGATATTAGAATACCATCATATAAGCATGAACAATTATCAAAGGTTAATAAATTAATTAATGAATATGTCTATGAACATGGCGAAAATCCACCTATAGATTATATTGCAGAAAAAATGAATATTAAACCGGGTAAGGTAGTATTACTTATTAATGAGTTTCAAGATATAGTTTCTTTTAGTGAAACTATTGGAGATAATATTTATTTGGAAGATGTAATAGGTGAAGAAGCTAATGTGGAAGAGGATATAATTAAAGAAGAACAATTAAATGAAATGAAAGAATTACTTGATAGTTCTTTAACTGATAGAGAAAAAGAAATACTTAAATTAAGATATGGTTTATATAATACTAAAATTCACACATTGAAAGAAATTGGTGAATTGTTGAATATAACTAGAGAACGTGTTAGACAAATTGAAAAAAAAGCAATAGCAAAGTTAAAAAATCATTTTGATGAAAAAAATAAAATGAAGGGGTAAATATGTTTGATATTAAAGTTAAAACAAAAGACTTTTTAAGAGCAATTAGAATAGTAGAAAATGCTATTTTAGATGAAAGAATAGATAACTCAAGGGTAGGTATTTATATAGAAACAAAGGAAGATAAACTTGAGTTCAGAGCTATGGGTTATCATTTATTTATAAAATGTTATTGTGATGCAGAAATAATAAATGAAGGTAAAATAGTAATAAAACATAGACTAGTTGAAGAATATCTTCGTAAAGTAATAGATGAAAAAGTCGAAATAAAAGAAGAAAATAATCAAATAAAAATTGTTACTCCAGATAGTATTTCAAATTATAGTTTAATTGAAATTGATGAGATACCTGAATTAGATGTAATAAATGGTGTTGAATATATTGTAGATAAGAAACTTTTATTAGAAAATATTGAAAAAACACAATTTGCAGCTACAACAGATCAAGAAAAAGCAAAAATCAATTGTTTGAAATTTGAAGTAGAAGATAAGACTTTAAAATTAGTTGCAACTGATTCGTATAGATTGATGTATAGGGAAATTGAAATTGAAGAAAATAATACAAATGAAAATGTAAGTGTTAGTGTACCTTTAAAATTAACACAAGCCTTACTTAAAATATTTAGAGAAAGTGAATTAAATGAAGTAATTTTTAGATCAGAAGGTACTAAGGTATTATTCAAATTAGATGATATAGAAGTTATTTCTAAGGTTGTAGAATTGCAATTTCCTGATTATATTGCTATACTAGATAATGTAAGGGTTGAAAAGAAAATAAAGGTTAATAAAACAGATTTATACACAGCCTTATCAAAAGTTTTAATTTTTGTAAGAGATAAGAAAGAAAGAAAAGATGTCGCAGAATTTCTATTTACTGAAAATAAGTTAAAAATATCTGGTTATGGAGAATTTGGAAATGGGAGCTCAGAATTAAATATAATTAAGGATTGCCCAGATATAAAAATATATTTAAATGTTAAATTTATACTTGAATATCTTGCTACTGTAAAAAATTCTGAAATATTAGAAATAGATATGTCAGATGAAATATCAGCAGTTTTATTCAAGGAAGATGACAATAAGAATAATAATGTTTATTTAACAATGCCATTGAAAATTTAATGGTATTATTAGGTGAAAGGAGTATATAATGAATAAGTGTCCTATGAAAAAATGTGGATTTTCAAATATTTTAAGTGTATTATTAATTAATACTATAGTATTAATGGCAATAGGGTACCTTATAGGTACAAAAATAGAAAATACAACTTATAGAGTTGTAGTTTTCATAGTTGTATTAGTAATTTATTTCATTCTTGAGTATTTCTTTGTAAATAGATTAGTAAGTAGTTCACCAGAAGAAGAAAAAGAAAATGAAGAAGTAATGAAAAATTATGCAGAAGTAGCAAAACAAGTTATAGAAGGTTTAGGTGGAAAAGAAAATATAGTTACAATTGATAATTGTATAACTAGACTTAGAATGGAATTACAAGATTCATCAAAAGTAAATAAAATAATATTAAAACAAGCAGGAGCAATAGATACTATAGTAGTGGATAAAAGTTCTGTTCAAGTTATAATGGGACCTGAAGTTCAATTTATAGCAGAAGAAATGAAAAAATTAAAAAAATAAATGAGCAGAAATGCTCATTTTTAATTTATAATTCTACATATTTATGATATAATACCAAATGAAATAATATTCACAATAAAGGAGGCACAATGTTTGGATTGATTTTAATTTATGTAGGATTAGTTTTAATCAATAATGGTTTGGCAGGAATAATAGGCTTTGATAAAAAAGCAACAGCTGTTTTGAATTTAATTTGTGGTTGTATAATATTTTTCTTTAATGTAGTATCTGCGGTATTATTAATCACAAAAGGAGCAGAAAGTACATCATTCTTTGGACCAGCAATAGGTTTTCTATTCGCAATAACATATTTCTTTTTATTTGCAAATACAATATTTTCATTGGAATTAAGACCTTTTGGATACTTTTGTTTATTTGTATGTATAAATGCTTTAATAGCTTCATATTTAGACAGAGCTAATTTATATGCATTTTTAATATGGATAGCATGGGCATTTTTCTGGTTCTTAGGCTTTGTAGAATGTAGTTTAAAAAAGAATTTAGGAAAATTTTCTTCATATGTAGCTTTAATTGAAGGAATATTAACAGGTTGGTTGCCAGGTTTATTAATTTTATTAGGTTTATGGCAATGGTAAAAATAATTTGATAAATAGCTAGATTTATACTCTAGCTATTTATTTTTTATTTGTGCTATAATCTAATAGAAGGAGTGGTATTATGAATGAGTATGAATTAGAATACTATGTTTCAATAGAAGAATTAAAACATAGATATATTGATGAAGATACTTTAAAAAAAGTAAGGAAAGTCAGAAGTAAAATCTTAAGATTAGCTCTTGTGATATATACGATATTTTTAGTTTTTGTTATATATCTTATGTATCATTTTTTAATTAGATTACCTTATGAAACAGTTAGCTTGGGGTTAGGTATAGCTATAATTATAGCTATAATAGCTATGCAAAAGCCTTGTGTAGACTATATATATATCAAATTAATGAAAAGAAAGTATAAAAAACATTTAACAAAAGAATTTATAGAAAGGTTAAAAGATGAACATAGATATTACGAAGATTGATAGCTTAGGTTTAGGCTATGGAGAATTGGTATTAAAAGGTAAAAATAGAGGAACATTTGAAAGAAATATAAAGAAAAGATTGAAAAATAAGCTAGCTACTTTAAATTTTAAAACAGAATTACTTAACGATATGTCAAAGGTTTTTATAAAATTTGAAGAAAATCATGCAGAAGAAGTATTAAAGGCTATAAAAAATATTTTTGGAATAAATAGTATATTTCTTTGTAAAAAAGTTGAAACAGATGCTGAAGAAATAATGAAGCAAGTTTTAATTTTTGCTAATGAACTTTATGAAAAAGGTGCAAGAAATTTCAAAATAGAGGTTAATAGGGCAAATAAGCAATTTGAAATTAATTCTTTAGACTTTGCAAAAGAAGTTGGAGCCTATGTTTTGATTAATTCAAAATTTACAGATGTCAAAATGAAGGAACCAGATGCACTTATTTATATAGATATTAGAAAAAATACATATATTTATACTGAAAAAAGAAAATCTTATGGAGGTATGCCACTAGCAAGTGCTGGAAAAGGCTTAAGTTTAATATCAGGAGGAATAGATAGTCCAGTTGCATCATTTTTAATGGAAAAAAGAGGACTTAAATTAGCCTATGTTACTTTTCATAGTTTTCCCTTTACTTCACAAAAAGCTTTAGATAAAATTGAAGAATTAGTTAAAATATTGACTGCATATAATGGAGCTAGTGCTCTTTTTAAAATTAATATATTGAAAATGCAAGAAGCAATAAAAAAATATACTAATGTTGATTATACGACTATACTAACAAGAAGATGTATGATGAAATTAGCTGAACGTCTAGCAAAAGATGAAGAATATTTAGCTCTTGTTACAGGAGAAAGTTTGGGTCAAGTCGCTTCACAAACAGTTCAAGGTTTAACTTGTACAAATAGTAGTGTAAATTTACCAGTATTTAGACCTCTAATAGGAAAAGATAAAATTGAAATTATGGATATGGCTAGGGAAATAGGTACCTATGAAAAATCAATAGAACCTTATGAAGATTCATGCAGTATGTTTGCACCAAAGCATCCAGTAACTAAGCCTAAATTAGAAGATGTAATAAAAGAAGAAGAAAAGATACCGAACTATTCTGAAATAATGGAAGAAATTTATAACGAAAAGGAAATGGTTATAATAAAAAATGAATAAATTAAAAAAGATTTTAAAAAGTTTGGCTAGGAATTTTATAAGTACTAGAATAGGTGATTTAGCTACTAATCTGACCTATGTCTCTTTTTTATCAATTTTCCCCTTGATGGCTATTATATTAGGTTTATCAAAGGGTTTTGGTCTTGATGTAATATTAATAGGAAAAATTAGAGAATATATACCGAGTTCAGAAGTTCAATTGAATTATATTTTTCTAGTTGCTCAGAGGTTGATAAAATCTCTTAATTCTAATATTTTGTCTGTAGTTGGATTGGTTGTTATAATTTGGTCTGTTATAAATCTTCTTATGATACTAGAACAATCAATAAATATGATTTGGCAAGTAAAGACAAATAGAAATTTATCAAGAAGGATTATAAATTATATAGCAATAATTTTTGTTATTCCAATATTTCTATTACTAATCATAGGAACAAATGATAAAATATTAGAATTATTATCGTCTATTAGTTATGTTGGAAGATTAACTATAGTTATAATGAACATATTAAAAATTTTATTTATGGTTCTTATCCTTACCTTTATTTATTATGCAGTACCAAATACCTATGTTAGCATAAAAAATGCCTTTATTTCTGCAGCTATTGTGATACTTACTTTATTATTCATAAATAATTTCTATAGTTTTATACAAAAAAGTATATCAAAGTATAATGCAATATATGGAAGTTTAGCTTTTGTTCCCTTATTTCTAGTTTGGGTTAGATATTTGTGGATAATAATTTTAACAGGTGTACAGTTGACATATATTTTAGATAGTGATTCTTTCAGTTTTGAAAATAAGATAAATATATTAAGCAAAAAAAGTCTTTGTATCCAAGTATATGCTTTGATAGTTAATAGATTTTTTGAAAATAAGAATCCTTATTCTGTTAAAGAAATAAGTAAAAAGTTAGATATAAATATGCAATTAATTTTACAAACACTTAATTGCTTAGAAAGTATGGGCTATTTAGTAAAATTAGAAAAAAGAACAATATATTATCAGGTAAATATTAATCCTGAAAATATATGTATAAAAGATGTGTTAGAAAAATTTGAAAAAAAAGATTCTAAAACTCTTACAAATATCCAACTTTATCATAAATATCCAATTGATACCTTAATAAAAGATATATGGAAGGAGAAAGATGTTAATAATTAGTCTTATGCTTGGAATAATAATTATTCTTTTAGCATATTTAATATATCTTAGTAGAAATAAAAACTTAAAATATGAAATAACTGAAAAAATAGTAGATAAAAATAATGAAATGAAGGAAGGTCTAATTAAAAATCTTTTTGATAATAAAAAAGAGATTATGGAAGAGCTTAATATATTCAAGGACAATGCGAGAGAAACTATAGATAATAATATGGATAATTTAACAAAAAAATTAGAAGAAAAATTAAAAGATTCAAATACTATAGGGCTTGATATAGTGAAGAATATGTCTAATTTTAAAGAAGCTATGCATAAAAATATTGATGAATTAATAAGTAAAAATATAGAAAAAATGGATATTAATTCAAAAAATATAGTAACTTTTAAGGAAGAAATAAAAAATGAAATTTATAAAAATATTGATTTGCTTCTAAAAAAAGTTGAAGATAAATTAGAACAAAGCAACAAATTAGATAAAAATACTAAGGATAGTATAAATAATTTTAAAGAAATAGTTAGTTTAAAATTAGAAGAAAGTTTGAAAGAAGGCTTTAAAAAATCAAATGAAACCTTTGCTTCAGTTTTGGAACGTTTATCTAAAATTGATGAAGCACAAAAAAATATAGATAAGTTATCACAAAATATACTAGACTTACAAAGAGTCTTAACAGATAAAAAATTAAGAGGTAATTTTGGAGAAGTACAGCTTTCACAAATTTTATTTAATATCTTTGGTGAAAAAGGAAAATTGTATGATTTGCAATATGAAATGAAAGAAAAAAAGATAGTAGATGCAATTATCTTTTCTAAAGAACCCTTAGGTTTACTACCTATAGATTCAAAATTTCCATTAGAAAATTTTAATCGTATACAAGAAGGTCAAGATGCAAAAAAAGATTTTATAGATGATGTGAAAAAACATATAAAAGATATATCTATAAAATATGTTGTTACTCAAGGTTTGAAACAAGCAATTATGTTTATACCTTCAGAGGCAGTATATATATACATTTTGTCAAGTTGTCCAGAAATAATAAATTTATCATATGATAATAAGGTATGGATAGCAGGACCAACAACACTTATGGCTATAGCAACAACTATACAATTGTCGGTGATACATATAGAAAAAAGTGAAAATGCAGAAAATTTATACCAAGATTTAAAAAAATTAGCACCAGATTTTGAAAGATATAAGAAGCGTTGGGATGAATTATTAAAAGATTTTTCAAAAATTGAAAAAGATATAAAGGAAATAAGTATAACAAGTAAAAAAATAGGAGATAAATTTGAAAAAATTAACACAGGTCAATAAGATTTCATTAGGGAAGATATTTATAAGCCTACTTAAGATAAATACCTTTACCTTTGGTGGAGGTTACACCATAGTTCCAATTATAAAACAAGAATTTGTAGAAAATTTAAAAGTAATGAGTGAAGAAGATATGATGAGTTGTGTATCTTTATCAGCTAGTGTTCCAGGAGCCTTAGCCATATCTACTTCATATTTAGTAGGATATAAATTAAGAGGCATATTAGGAGGTATTATAGCAGTATTAGCTTCTGTTTTACCTTGCCTTGTAATTATTTCTGTGATTTCTATAGCCTATCATAGCTTCATAACTAACATATATATTAAAGCTATACTTCAGGCAGTAGGTGCTATGGTTAGTGCTATACTTGTAATTACAGTAATAAAAATGATAAAAAAAATAGAATATAAATTTATACCACTTTTGATAATAATGTTTATAGCAAGCTATTTTTTTAAGATTAAATTAGCAATACTTCTGATAATATCAGCAGTAATTGGTTTAATAGAAGGGATTAGAAGATGTTAATATATCTACAACTATATTTTGTTTTTTTTGAAATAGGCTTATTTGCTTTCGGAGGTGGTTATGCAGCTCTTCCATTAATACAAGAATTTATAGTAGATAAATATGCATGGATAAATGCAAAAACAATGCTAGATATAGTATCAATTTCACAAATGACACCAGGACCTATAGCTATTAATTCAGCAACCTTTGTAGGTATTACCATAGCAAAATTACCAGGAGCTATCATAGCAACTTTAGGTGTTGTAACACCACAAATAATAATATTAACTATATTTTTAAAATTGATAGGTACAGATAATAAATATATAAAATATATGCTAAATGGTATATCTATAACAATAGTTGCTTTGATTGCAGTAACAAGTATAGATCTTGTAAAATCAGTTGTTATGGCTAATGTGAATTATATTAGTATAGGAGTATTTACACTAGGGTTGATTTTGTATTATAAGGGTGTAGATTTAATAAAATTAATAATAGTTTCAGGAATTATAGGATTTTTAGGAGTGTTGATACATGCTTAAAATAATAGTGGCAATAGGTAAAAATAGAGAAATAGGAAAAGATAATAAACTACTATGGCATTTGCCGGAAGATTTAAAACATTTTAAAAATTTAACAAAAAATTCAACGGTTATTATGGGATATAATACCTATTTAAGTATAGGAAGACCTTTACCAAATAGAAAAAATATTGTACTTTGTGATAAGGTTTTAAATATTGATGGTGTAGAAGTATATAATAATTTAGAAAAATGCTTGAAGGAAAATAATGATGCATATATTATTGGAGGTCAAAGTATTTATGAACAAACTCTTAAATATGTAACTGAGTTACATATAAGTTATATTGATAAAGAATTTAAAGATGCAGATACTTTTTTTCCAGCTTTTGAAAAAAGTTTTAAATTAAAGTATAGTGAAGCTAAAGAAGGCTTTGAATATAGAGTATATGAAAAAATGGAGTAATTATGAAAAAAAATGTAAATAAAAGGCTTTCATCATATATTTTCAGATCTTTTGTAACTCCATTTTCAACTATACTTTTTTGTTTGGCTCTACTTTCATCATTAACACAAAAAATTTTCTTATTCTTAGTAATATTATTAAGCGGGTTAATACATTTTACTCAAGAAATAAGGGCAAAAATAATAGTAGATAAATTATTAAAATTAGTTAATACAAAGGTTAAAATATTAAAAGATGATAAAATTATAGAAATAAGTTCAGACCAATTAAAATTGGGTGATAAAATCCTATTAGAAGCAGGAGAAAGAATACCTGCTGATGTAAAATTATTGAAGACATCAGACTTTTTTGTGTCTCAGTCCGTTATAACTGGTGAAAGTGGAATAGTAGAAAAAAAGGCTACGGCCTTGGCTTTTTTTGGGACTAATGTAGTTGGAGGTAAGGCACTAGGAGAGGTTATAGCCTTAGGAAAATCTACAGTATATGGTAATTTAGCTATTAATAATGTTGTGAAAAAAAGACGCTTCGATGAGGGTGCAAAATCAATTTCTATAGTATTAGTAAAATTTATGGCAATATTACTTCCCATTGTATTCCTTATTTTAGGTATAACTAAGGGACTTTGGCTAAAAGCATTTGTATTTTCTTTATCGGTAGCTATAGGACTAACACCAGAATTACTTCCTATGGTAATATCTGCATGTTTAGCGAAGGCAAGTAGTAGCTTGTATAAGAAAAAAACTATAGTTAAAAATATAAATGCAATGCAGGCTCTAGGGAGTGTAGATGTATTGTGTGTAGATAAAACTGGGACTTTAACAAAAGATGAAGTTATACTAGAGTATTACTTAGATGTTTTAGGTAATGAATCACAAAAAGTACTAGATTTTGCATATATAAATAGCTATTATCATACAGGTGCAAAAAATCATTTGGATAGGGCAATTTTAAATTATGAAAATGAATATTTTAAAAATTTAGTTAATGAGTATAATAAAATTGATGAAATACCCTTTAATAATGAAAAAAAATATGCTAGTGTTCAGGTAAATGATTTAATAATACTAAAGGGAGCATATAAGGAAATATTAAAAAAATGCTCATATATAGAATATAGAGGAAAAGTAATTAAAATTGAAGATAATAAGCAAGAAAGTGTAAAAAGTATAGTAGATGAAATGACTGAAGAAGGAATGAAAGTTCTAGCGATTTGCTATAAAAAAACTAAAAAATCATATATAGATGATAATGATGATTACATATTATTAGGATATATTTCTTTCTTTGATGCACCAAAGAGCAGTGCTATTAGCTCTATATCAAAATTAAATAATTTAAATATAGATATTAGAATATTAACTGGTGATAATAAGGGAACAACTTTAGCAGTCTGTAAAAGAATAGGTATAAAATGTAATAAGGTACTAACCGGCGAACAGATAGATAAGTTAGAGGGTGATGATGTATATACTACAATAGAAGCCACTAATATTTTTGTAGAATTAAGTCCTAAACATAAGGCAAAAATAGTAGAAATTTTACAAAAAAATGGACATTTTGTAGGATTTTTAGGAGATGGTATGAATGATTTACCAGCTCAATTGAAGGCAAATGTAAGTATATCTGTTGATAATGCAGTAACTGCTCTAAAAGATAGTGCTGATATTGTTTTATTAAAAAAAGATTTAAATATATTAGAAGATAGCATAATAGAAGGAAGAAAAGCCTTTGTAAATATGGTTAAATATATTAAGATAACAGCATCATCTAATTTTGGAAATATTTGTGCTATAGTTTGTGCTAGTATATTTTTACCATTTTATCCTATAACTTCTGTACAAATTCTTTTAGTTAATACATTATATGATATTTTATGTTTAATTTTACCTTGGGATAATGTAGATAAAGAACTAATAAAAAGACCACTAGAATGGTCAGGTAAAACTTTAGAAAGATTTATGATATATTTTGGGCCTTTAAGTTTGATATTTGATATAATAACTTTTTTCTTCTTATACAAAATATTAGCACCAAGTGTGGCAGGATCTGATTATAAACAAATTGTAAGTATTTGTCAAACAGGGTGGTTTTTAGAAACATTATGGACTCAAGTTTTAATACTTCATCTTTTAAGAACAGAAAAAATACCATTTATTCAAAGTAAGCCATCAAAATTAGCAATGTTTACAACTATAAGTGGGTTAATATTACTAAGTTTATTAACTATAAGTCCTTTAGGAAATCTAATAGGATTTACAACATTACCACTTATTTACTATATTTTCTTGGCAGTAATTGTTTTATCATATATGATTTTAATAACCATATTTAAAATCTTTTATGTAAGAAAATATAAGAAGCTATTATAGGAGGACTTATGAAAAAAAGTATAGAACATTTAATATTAGATAGTCTAACTATAGAAAAAATAATTCAAGAATGTAAAAATACGAATACATTAATAGAAGCTTTAAAAGACTTATTAAATGAAGATGTACAAATGTTGGTTATTGAAAAAAAAGATGGTGAAAAAAAGAATAATGGTGTAATTAAAATACATGATTTATTCATTTATCCTATTGCAAGAAAAATATTAAAAAAAGATAAAGAAATATTTTTGACACCTAAGGAATTTGACATACTATTATTCCTAGCTAAAAATAGAGGAGAAGTTTTTACAAAAGAACAAATATATACAGCAGTTTGGGATGAAGATTATTTAATGGATGATAGTAATATAATGGCATTTATACGAAAAATAAGAAAGAAAATAGAAGATAATCCAGATAACCCTGAATATATTTTAACTATTTGGGGGATAGGCTACAAATTTAATGAAAAGTAAGAAAATAGCAAGAATTTAGCCATACTTTATTTCTTGCTTTTTTTGTACAATAATAGTGTAATAGAAAAAAGGGGGGATAAAGATGGAAAAGAAGACTAATAGTGAAAGAGTACATTTTTGTGCAACACACTCAATAATTGAAACATTAAATAGCCTAAAAACAGTGCTTGCTGGTTTAACACAAGAGGGTGTAGAAAAAAGTAGAAATTTAAATGGAATTAACAAGGTAACAAAAGAAAAGAAAAAATCTGTTGTAAAAAGAGTTTTGGAAGCCTTTATTAATCCATTCACAGCAATACTATTATGTATAGCCTTTGTATCAAGTATGACTGATATAATATTTCCATATTTTAATTTATTTGGAAGTAATAAACAAGATCTTAATTACTATACTGTTAGTATAATTATTATACTTATAATAATATCAGGAACGCTTAGATTTATACAAGAATCAAGAAGTGGGAATGCCGCTGAAAAGTTATTATCTATGATTACAACTACTTGTACAGTAACAAGAAAGGAACAAAATAAGGTAGAAATACCACTTGATGAATTGGTAGTTGGAGATATAGTGCATTTGTCAGCTGGAGATATGATACCTGCAGATCTAAGATTATTAGAAGCTAAGGACTTATTTATTAATCAGGCGAGCATAACAGGGGAAAGTGAACCTATAGAAAAAATTTCAGAAACTAATAAAGAAACCAAGAGTATAATGGAATATTCAAATATTGCTTTTATGGGAACAAATGTTATTTCAGGATCAGCAACTGCAGTTGTTATTAATGTAGGAGATAATACTTTATTTGGTACTATGGCAAGTGCAGTAGCAAAGGAAGCTGTAGAAACAAACTTCACAAAAGGTGTAAACTCTGTAAGTTGGCTATTAATTAAATTTATGTTACTTATGGTTCCTTTAGTGTTTATTATAAATGGTATAACTAAAGGAGATTGGATATCTGCCTTTTTATTTGGAATTTCAATAGCTGTCGGTTTGACACCTGAAATGTTACCTATGATAGTTACAACAAGTCTTGCAAAAGGGGCTGTATCTATGAGCAAAAAAAATACTATAGTTAAAAATATAAATTCTATACAAAATTTTGGAGCTATAGATATTTTATGTACTGATAAAACAGGAACTATAACACAGGATAAGGTTGTTTTGCAATATTATTACAATGTAAATGGCTTAGATGATGTTAGAGTACTAAGATACGCATATTTAAATAGCTACTTTCAAACAGGTTATAAAAATCTTATGGATTTAGCTATAATTAAAAAAACTGAAGAATTAGAAAATTTGGATAAAAATTTAGAAGATTTGTCTGAAAATTATGAAAAAATAGATGAAATTCCCTTTGATTTTAAAAGAAGAAGACTATCTACTGTAGTAAAAAATAAGAAAACTGGAACAATTAAAATGGTTACTAAAGGTGCCGTAGAAGAAATGTTATCAATTTGTAAATATGTAGAAGATAATAAAGAAGTTAAAGAAGTTACAGAACAATTAAAAGAAAAAATATTAAATATAGTAAATAAATTAAATGAAAAGGGTTTTCGTGTTTTGGCTTTAGCAAAGAAAAAAAGAGGAAAACTAACTGAAGAAGTTGATATGGTATTAATTGGATATCTTGCATTTTTAGATCCACCAAAGGAATCAACAGAATCTGCAATAAAAGCTTTGAAAAAACATGGGGTTTCTACAAAAGTTTTGACTGGAGATAATGACCTTGTTACAAGAACAGTTTGTAAACAAGTTGGTTTAAAAATAAATAATATGTTTTTGGGTAGCGAAATTGAACAAATGGATGATAAAAGACTTAAAATTGCTGTTGAAGTAGCTGATGTATTTGCAAAATTAAGCCCTGAACAAAAGACAAGAATAGTTAGTATGTTAAGAGAAAATGGACATGTTGTTGGCTTTTTAGGAGATGGTATAAATGATGCTGCAGCTATGAAAGCGGCTGATATTGGAATATCAGTTGATACAGCAGTAGATATTGCAAAAGAATCAGCAGATATAATATTACTAGAAAAAGATTTGAGAGTATTGGAAAAAGGTATTCTTGAGGGAAGAAAAACATATGCTAATATGATAAAGTATATAAAAATTACAGCTTCATCTAATTTTGGTAATATGTTATCTGTATTAGTTGCATCAGCAATGTTGCCATTTTTACCAATGGAAAGTTTACATTTAATAATATTAAATTTAATTTACGATTTGTCATGTACAGCTATACCTTGGGATAATGTAGATGATGATTTGCTTGATAAACCTTGTCAATGGGAAGCAGGATCTATTAAAAGTTTTATGTTATGGATAGGGCCTATAAGTTCAATATTTGATATTACTACCTATATATTTATGTATTTTATACTTTGTCCACTTGTAATATCACATGGAGTTTTATTCCACAATTTAGCAAAGGTTTATCAAGGAACACAGTTAAATATGATGAAATTAGGCTATATAGCTTTATTTCAAACAGGTTGGTTTGTTGAATCAATGTGGAGTCAAAGTCTTGTAATACATATGATAAGAACAATAAAAATACCATTTATACAAAGCAGGGCTTCTTTCCCAGTTACAACACTAACTTTATCAGGAATTATTTTATTAACAATTATTCCTTTTACAGAAATTGGTAAATATCTAGGATTTATTGATTTACCTCTTAATTATTTCCTATATTTAATACCTTGTATTATTATCTACATGATATTAGCTACAATAGTAAAAAAGGAATATTTCAAACACTATAATAGATTACTATAGCATAAAGCCTTTAGGTTAAACCTAGAGGCTTTTTATTGTAGGAAATTTCAAAATATGCTATAATCAATTTTAAGAAGATGAATGAGGAGATAGATATGGAATTAAGATTACTTTTAAAAGAGATAGATAAGTACTTAGACAAAAATGTAGAATTATCTGGTTGGATAAAGAAAAATAGAGATCAAAAGAATTTTGGTTTTATTGAATTTAATGATGGGACTAATTTTAAAGGTATACAAGTAGTGTATGATGAAACATTAGATAATTTTTCTGAAATTGCAAAATTAAATGTATATTCATCAATTAAAGTAGAAGGAACAGTTGTAAAATCAATAGGTAGTGGTCAAGATTATGAAATAAAGGCAAATAAGATTAGTGTATATAATGCTTGCGATGAAAAATATCCTTTACAAAATAAAAGACATAGTGTTGAATTTTTAAGAACTATTGCTCATCTAAGACCTAGAACTAATACATTTAATGCTGTATTTAGAGTTAGATCACTTTTATCTTATGCAATACATAAATTTTTCCAAGAAAGAAACTTTGTTTATGTTCAAACACCTTTAATAACAGGTACAGATGCTGAAGGTGCAGGAGAAATGTTTCAAGTAACTACATTAAATTTGAATAATTTAAAGAAGGTAGACTATAAGGAAGATTTTTTTGCAAAACCTGCATATCTTACAGTAACAGGGCAATTACATGTTGAGGCTTTTGCAACAGCTTTTAAAAATACATATACTTTTGGACCAACATTTAGAGCAGAAGAATCAAATACAAAAAAACATGCTGCAGAATTTTGGATGATAGAACCTGAAATAGCTTTTGCAGATTTGAATGTTACTTTAGATATTATAGAAGATATGATAAAGTATATAATTCAATATGTATTAACTAATGCAAAAGAAGAAATGGAATTTTTTAATTCATTTATTCAAAAAGGACTTATAGATAAGTTAACTAACATAGTAGAAAGTGGTTTTGCAAGAGTAACATATACAGAAGCTATAAAATTATTAAAAGATTCTAAACAAAAATTTGAAATTCCTGTAGAATGGGGAATGGATCTTAAAACAGAACATGAAAGATATTTGGCAGAAAAAATATTCAAAAAACCAGTCTTTGTTACAGACTATCCAAAAGATATTAAAGCATTTTATATGAAATTAAATGAAGATAAAAAGACAGTTAGAGCCGTTGATTTACTTGCACCAGGTATAGGAGAAATAGTTGGTGGTAGTCAAAGAGAAGATGACTATGATAAATTAATGGAAGTTATAAAGCAAAAAGGGTTGAATATGGATAATTATGAATGGTATCTTGAATTAAGAAAATATGGTTCAGTTCCACATTCAGGTTTTGGTTTAGGATTTGAAAGAATGTTAATGTATGTAACAGGTATTGAAAATATAAGAGATGTATTGCCATTTCCAAGAACAACAAAATCTCTTGAATATTAGGAGGGACTATGAAAAAATCTATAGTAGTTTTGCTAATAAGTCTTGCATCAATAGTATTTGCAGATATAATTACTGATTTACAAAATATAGATAAGGATTTACAAAATAAAGACTACAATGGAGCTTTATCAAAAAGTAAAGAAGCTATGAAAAAGGCTATTTCAGATGATGATAAAAAAGCAATAGAAGCAGTTGTGAATGAAATAAAGGAAAAAATTAAGAATACATCAGCAGATGTTTTAAATAATTTAGGGGCCTCAGATGTAGAAGTACAAGAGAATGATGAATTAACTACTAAGGATTCTGGAACTTTACCGGGCTTACCAGCAGAACATGTAGCTGATGCTGCAAAATTTGAAAAATATAAGAAATATGAACAACAAGTTGTTTCAACGGGTAATTCAGAAGCAATTCATTCATTAGCTATGCTATATATCAAGGAAGGTCTATATGAACATGCAATGAATTTGGCATTAAGAGATAGAAGTAGAAATATAAAAAATATATATTTAGCAGCAACAACAGCTAGAATGATAGGAAGATATGATCAAGCAATTAAGCTATATAACAATATTTTGAATGTTAATTCATCACATGCAAAGTCATATTTAGGTTTAGCAATGGCATATAAGGGAAAAGGTAAATTTTCTCAAGCCTTGAAATACTTAAAAACATACGCAAATTATGATAATTCAAGAAGAATACAAGAAGATATCCATGTTTTAAGCTCAATTTAAAAGGAGTGCTATGGATTGGTCGTGTTTATTAAACACAGAATTGAAAAATTCACAAATAAGAAAATTAATGAAAACATACACTACAATAGAAAGTGTATATAATAACTTTGATAAATTAAATGATGAAATAAAAAGAAAAATAGAAAAATGTAGAGAATATGAAAATAGCGATAAGGATTTACGAATTATTTCATATTATGATGATGAATATCCAGACTTTCTTAGGCAAATTGAAGATTTTCCTACATTTTTATTCTTAAAAGGGAAAAAATTACCTGCTAATTGGCGAGTAGCTGTAGTAGGAACAAGAAAATATACTAATTTAGGTGAAAAAACTTGTAGGCATATAATAAAGGGGCTTTCTAAATATGAAAATATAAGTATAATTAGTGGCTTGGCAAAGGGAATTGATACTATTGCTCATAAAGCTTCATTAGAAAATAATATACATACTATTGCAGTATTGCCCACAAGTATTTATGATTGTTATCCTTTAGAAAATAAAAAATTAAAAGATGAAATTGAAAGAAGAGGGACTTTAATTTCTGAATTTAGAAAAGGAGAAGTCTTACAGAAGTATAATTTTGTTATTAGAAATAGAATAATTGCAGCTATTTCTAATTTGGTATATATACCACAGTCATATAAATCAGGAGGTTCATTAATTACAGCAAAGCTTGCAGGTTTATATAATAAAGAAATATATGCAAGTCCGGGTAGTATTTTTGATAAATCTTTCGAAGGTTGTAATAATTTAATAATGAAAAATGAGGCTAAATTAGTTTTAAATGCAAGTGATATTGCATATGAATATTGCTGGAGGGAAAAAAGTGAAAAAATTTTTGGTAATAGTTGAATCACCATCTAAAGCAAAGACTATTGAAAAAATATTAGGAAAGAATTATGAAGTTCAAGCTTCTTATGGACATGTAGTAGATTTACCAAAATCAACATTAGGAATAGACATAGAAAATGGATTTATACCTAAGTATAAAACAATAAAAGGTAAAGGTGAACTTTTAAAGAAATTAAAAACTAAGGCAAAGAGTTCAGATATAGTATATCTTGCTTCCGATTTGGATAGAGAAGGAGAAGCAATAGCTTGGCATATATCCAACTATATAAAATTGCCAGAAAAAATGAAAAGAATAGTATTTAATGAAATAACAGCTACAGCTATAAAAAATGCTATAAAAAAACCTAGAGAAATAGATATTAATTTGGTAGATGCACAACAAACAAGAAGATTGCTTGATAGAATAGTGGGATATAAGATAAGTCCCCTACTTTGGAAAACTATTAATAGAAATGCTAGTGCTGGAAGAGTTCAATCAGTTACTTTAAAAATAATATGTGATTTAGAAGATGAAATAAAATCTTTTGTACCTAAAAAATACAGAGAGTTTAGTGTTTTACTGAAAAATAATATAGAATTGAAACTTAGTAAAATTGATGGAGAAAAAGTTGATAAGATATTTGATGAAACTTTTGAATTGAAGTTGCCAGAATATATTTTAGCTACAAAAGTAGATATCAAAAAGAAAACACAAAGACCACCTTTAGTTTTTAAAACAAGTACAATGCAACAATTAGCAGCCTCATATTTAGGTTTTTCTGCATCTAAAACAATGAGAATTGCTCAACAATTATATGAAGGTTTAGAAATAGCAGGGCAAACTAAGGGTTTAATTACTTATATGAGAACAGACTCAACTAGAGTTTCAAAAGAAGCACAAGAACAAGCAGCAAAATACATAGAGCAAAATTTGGGTAAGGAATACGTAGGAAAGTATTTTTCAAAAGATAAAAATGCTCAAGATGCACATGAAGGTATAAGACCGTCATATATGAAATTAGAACCTGATAAAATATCAGGCTACTTATCTAAAGATCAAAATAAGTTATATAACCTTATTTGGCGTAGATTTATAACTTCACAAATAGCTGCTGTGAAATATGATCAATTACATATAATAGCTAATGAAGCTAATTTAGAATTTTCAGGTACAGTTAATAAAATAACATTTGATGGATATTATAAATATCAAAAATCACAAGAAGATATAATAACTCAAGATTTACCAGATATTAAAGAAAATGATAAATTAGAAATAGATAAGATTTTGACAAAAGATGGAATTACGAAAGCTCCAGCAAGATATACAGAAGCAACTATTATAAAGAAATTAGAAACAGAAGGTATAGGAAGACCATCAACATATGCAAGTATAATAGATACTCTTTTAACAAGAGAGTATGTAATATTAGAGGATAAAAAATTAGTGCCTACAAATTTAGGTTATGATGTAAAAGAAGAATTAGAAGAACATTTTAAAAATATTATGAATATAAAATTTACAGCTAATATGGAAAATGAATTAGATGAAATTGCTGATGGTAAAAAAGAATGGCATAAAATTTTGAAAGAATACTATAATTCTTTGGAAAAAGATATAGATAAATATGAAAAAGATATTAGTAAATTAAAGGAATTAAAAGTTTTAACAGATGTATTAGATAGTTCTAAAAAACCAATGCTATTAAAAACTGGAATATATGGAAAATATTTGATCAGTGAAACAAATGAAGAGGAAAAAATATCTCTTAAGGGAATTGAAGTACCTAAAGAAGAAATAAAACAGGGCTATGTAAAAGTAAAGGAAAAAGTTGAAAAGCTTATTGAAGAGAAAAAAGGGACTTTAACAGATTATGAAGAAGATGGAGTTAAATTCTATCAAAAGCTTGGAAGATTTGGAGCCTATCTTGAAAGTGAAAACTATGCAGAAGATAAAAAGAGATTAACATTAAGTCCTTTAATTAGATCAAAATTAAAAAAAGGTGAAATTAAAGTAGAAGATGGACTTTTGCATATTTCACAATATATTTTAAAAGAAAAAGAAGAAAATGAAAGATTAATTAAGCAAGCAGGACTTTGTGAAAAATGTTCTAAGCCTTTTATTATAAAAAAAGGAAGATTCGGAAAATTCTTAGCTTGTAGTGGTTATCCTGAATGTAAAAATATTAAAAATATAAAAAAGAGTAAGTGATGAGAAAAAATTTAGAAGATTATTTGTACTATAATGAAGTAATTTTAGGAAAAAGCTATAATACCATAAGATCATATAGAAATGATATAAGACAACTAATAGAGTATTTAGAAGAAAATGAAAATATACATGATTTCTCAAAGGTTGAAATAATAACTTTGAGATCTTTTGTTGCCTATTTAAGTATTAGTTGTAAATCTTCTAAAAGAAGTATCAATAGAAAAATTTCAGCAATAAGAAGTTTTTTTGATTATTTGGTGAAAAATGATATTATTAAAGAAAATAAGGCAGTTTATGTTAATACACCAAAATTTGAAAATAAATTGCCTAATTTTTTACAAAAAGAAGATATAAGCAAACTTAGAGCTTGTATAGATACAAGTAATATATTGGGGCTTCGTGATAGAGCAATAGTTGAAATCTTATACTCAAGTGGTTTAAGATCAGCAGAATTGCTAGAATTATCTGAATATATGATAGATATGGAAAAAAGAGAATTGAAGGTTATTGGTAAAGGGGACAAGGAAAGAATTACCTTTTTCAGTAATACTGCAAAAAAATATTTACTTGAATACATACAGGCTAAAAAAGATAAGATGATATATGATAAAAATATAGTTTTTGCAAATGCAAGAGGTGGTAGGTTGACTACTAGATCTCTTAGACGACTTATAGAGAATTATGCAAAAAAAAGTGGAATAAATAAGGAATTAACACCTCATGTATTTAGACATACTTTTGCTACAGAATTACTTAATAGTGGCGTAGATATTAGATATGTTCAAGAATTATTAGGGCATAGTACTATAGCTACAACACAATTTTATACACATATTAGCAAGAAAGCATTAAGAGATATGTACTTGAAGACAAGACCATTTTCAAAAGAAGGAGAAAAAGATGATTAAAAAAATTTGTAAAGGTTGTGGAGAAGTTTTACAAAGTGAAGATAAAAATAAAAAAGCTTATATCCCTTTTGAAAAGCTTTTATTAGGAGATAATTTAATTTGTAGACAGTGTTTTAGACTTAAAAATTATGGAGAAGTGCCTAAGGAATTGAGTGATAAGCAAGAATATGTTAGAATAGTAAAGGAAAGTATAAAAAAAGCAGACTATATTCTTGCAATTTTTGATGCTACAGATATAGAAGCTTCTATGCAACATGAAATTTTAGACCTTTTGGAAAGTAAAGAAAGTATAGTTGTTTTAAATAAAATAGACTTATTAGAAAAATACTATAGCTTGGTAGAAATATCTGCTTGGTTTAGAAGAAAAATTATTGAAAATAATATATTCCCTCAAAGTTTTTGCTTTGTTTCATCTAAAAAAAATGAAGGTATAAAGGGAATATTACATAAAATAAAAAGTTTGAGTTCAAAAAAAGAGCTTAAAATTTGTGTTATAGGTGCATCAAATGTAGGAAAGTCTAGTGTTTTAAACAGATTAATAGGAAGTGACAGACTAACTACATCTAAATATTCAGGAACGACTAAAAAAAATATTAGTACAACCATAAAATATAAAGATATTAAAATTACCTTTATTGATACTCCGGGTATAGTCCCAGAGAATAGACTTACAGAATTAGTAGATCCAGCTAAGGCAGTTTTACTAATGCCAAATAAAAAATTGAAAGAAACTAATTTAACTATAAATGAAAACCAAATTTTATTCTTTGATAGTTTGCTCTATTTAAAGGTAAAAAATAAGGCAAAAATCAGGGTGCTTTGTTCTAAAAATGTACAAATACATGTATCAAATGAGAAAAAAATTAAAACTTTGCTTGAAGGAGATTTTTTTGATTTTTTTACTAAGGAAGAAAGAAAAAAATATTTGGAACAAGAATTTGTAACTGAGAGTATAAGTTTAACAAAAATAGATAGTTTGGATATACAAGGTTTAGGTTTTTTAGAAACTGATGCTAGATTAGAGTTAGATATAACATATCCCAAAAAATTAGGTATCTGTGTTAGGGAAAGTATGAAATTTGCTAATAAAAGGCAAGATGATATTTTATGATAAAAAAAATAATATTTTTTATATTTCTAGTAGCTTTAATGTATAATATATCAATAAATGTGATTGAAAAGGAAATGAAAAAAGTTGAAATTATCAGTGTTAGGTAGTGGAAGTGCAGGGAATTGTAGTTATATTGAAATCGGTGGAAAAAAATTTTTGGTAGATGTTGGTTATAGTGTGAAAAAAATAAGAGAAAAATTGGCAACTATAGATAGGGAATTAGAACAAATAGATGCCATATTTATAACCCATGATCATGGTGATCATATGAAAGCCGTTGGAACTATATCAAGAAAATTTGATATACCAATATATATACATAAAGATTCACTAAAACAAATTCAAAAAAAAGTACTTAAATTAGATATGGAAAATATAAGAATTTTAGAGGATAGACGAGTATTCTTAGATAATATTTTAATTGAAAATTTTGATGTTATGCATGATTCAGCACATAATTTGGGCTATACTTTTAACCATGCTAACAAGAAATTAGCCTATGTTACAGATATAGGTAAAATAACGAATATAGTTAGACAAGCTTGTTTAGATAGTGATTTTATAGCATTTGAAAGTAATTATGATTTGGATATGCTATTGAATGGTTCATATATTTGGACATTAAAAAATAGAGTTAAAAGTAATGTTGGTCATATTTCTAATGAAGAAGCTACAAAGTTTTTGTCTTCTATATCAAATAATATTTTAAAAAAAATATTTTTGCTTCATTTAAGTTCTGATAATAATACTGAAGAATTGGCATATAATACATTAAAGGACAAGATAGATAAAAGAATAGAAATTAATATAACAAGTCAGGTAGCAACTAAGCTATTTGAACTTAAAAAGTAGGAAATATGTGGGAAGAATTAGAAACAGATATAAAGATATATGCACAGAATGTGCCCTTATTTGGAGAAGGTAATAAAAATGCAAAAATACTGATACTATTTGATCATCCAACTAAAGAAATGAATGATGTAAGACAAATAAGAGTTGGTAAGGAATATGATGTTTTAAAAACAATATTTGAATATGTAGGTATAGATATTAAAGACTGTTATTATACTTTGCTTGTTAAATATTATATTCCTAATTTGATAGAAGATAGTGTTAGAAAAGAAAGCATGAAATATTTATTAAAAGAGATATATTTGGTTGATCCAGATTATATTATTTGTATTGGAGAAGAAATATTTAATTATATATATAAATATTATACAAAAAAAAGAGAAGAGAATAAATTGCTTGTAGATATTTCTCAAAGTATAGGAAATATCTATGAATTGAAGGGTATGAAAATAGTACCTATGTATGATATGTACAAAATAAAGAATTTGAAAAAAATAGAAAAACAAAAAATAGTAGATGTATTGAAGGGGATAACAAAATGATAGCAATAGGGATTGTAGGTTTACCTAATGTTGGAAAATCAACATTATTTAACGCAATTACAAAAACACAAAATGCACTAGCTGCAAATTATCCATTTGCAACAATAGAACCAAATGTTGGAACTGTTGCAGTGCCAGATAAAAGAATGAATGACTTAGTTAATTTAATCAATCCAAAATCAGTAGTAAATGCAACAGTTGAATTTGTAGATATTGCAGGTTTAGTAAAAGGGGCATCAAAAGGAGAAGGTTTAGGAAATCAATTTTTAAGCAATATTAGAAATACTCAAGCCATATGCCAAGTAGTTAGATGTTTTGAAAATAATGATATAATACATGTAGAGGGAAGTATAGATCCAATAAGAGATATAGAAATTATAAATTATGAATTAATATTTTCAGACTTGGAAACTATAGAAAGAAATTTAACTAAGAATTTAAAATTACTAAGAGGTGGAAATAAAGAAACAAAGGCTTTAGTTGATGTATTAGAAAGATGCAAAAAAAATCTAGAAGAAGGTAAATTGTTAATTAGTTTAGATTTTACTGAAGATGAATTAGAACTTATAAAACAATATCAACTTCTAACAATGAAGCCTATTATGTATGCACTAAATGTTTCAGAAGAAGATTTAGCAGATCCAGATTCTAATAAATACGTGAAAGTAGTTAAAGAATATGCAAAGAAAAATAAAAGTGATGCTGTAGTATTTTCAGCAAAGGTTGAATCTGAATTGATAGAAATAGAAGATGAAGAATTAAGACAAGAATTTATAGAATCTTTAGGTATTAAAGAACCTAGTCTTAATAGATTAATATCTAAGGGTTATGAATTACTAGGTTTAATTACTTTCTTTACAGCTGGAGAAAAGGAAGTAAGAGCTTGGACTATAAAAAAAGGAACAAATGCTCAAAATGCTGCAGGAGAAATTCATACAGATATACAAAAAGGTTTCATTAGAGCTGAAGTAGTAGATTTTGAAAAATTTATGGAATATAAGGGGTGGCAAGGAGCGAAAGTTAATGCTGCAATGAGATTGGAAGGTAAAGAATATATAGTAAATGATGGTGATGTTATGTTCTTTAGATTCAATGTATAGAAGAAAGGGTAAGTATGAATGAGCTTTTAAAATATTTTAATTATAAACAATTCGGTACCTATGCTAGTTCAAATATAGAAAAAATAATTTTTGCCTTAATTATTTTGGTATTTTTTAAGAAGATAGAAAATTTAATTTATAAAATTATAAAAAAAATTAATGAAAAACTTTTTTCAGAAAAGGCAGTTTTTACTTTTTTTAATTCTTTAACGAAGATTATTATTAAATTAGTACTTATAGTCGTGATATTACAATTACTTGGAATTAATTTGAATGGAATATTTACTTTAATAGGAGCCTTAGGTTTAATATTAGGGTTTGCATTCAAAGAAACTATAAGTAATGTTTGTGGAGGTGTAATTTTATTATCCTTCAAACCATTTAAAGTTGGTGATTTAGTAGAATTTAAAAACTATGTGGGTATAGTGAAAAAAATTGAAATTTTTTATACAACTATTTTGACAGCTCAAAATGAATATGTAATAATACCTAATGGGAATCTAATAAATAATGAAATTAAAAATATAAATACAAATAAAATTAGAAGATTAGATTTACAAATAGGAGTTGGGTATAACTCAAATATAAAACAAGTAAAAAAAATAATAAAAGATATAATAATATCTGGAGAAAATTTATTTGAATTAAGTGAAGAACCAATAATAGGCTTAACTAATTTGGGAGCTTCTTCTATAGACTTTGATATAAAAGTATATGTAAAATATGGAAAATATAATGAAGCAAAATATTATTTATATGAAAAGTTAAAAGAAGTTTTTGATAAAGAAAATATTGAAATTCCATATAATAAGTTAGATGTAAATATTAATAAATAATGAAGGGAGATTTATGGAAATAAAACGCTTTGTAAGTAATTTACTTTCTGAAAATGTCTATTTATTAAGCTATGATAAAGATTGTATTATGATAGACCCTGGTGGGGATGTTGAAGAAGTTTTGGAATATATTGAAAAGAATGCTTTAAAATTGCAAGCAATATTAATAACACATGGGCATTATGATCATATAGCAAGCTTAAATAAAATATTAAAAAAATATTCTGTTCCTATTTATATAGGAAAAGAAGATAAAGAAAAATTATTTGATTTTAATTTATCTTTATCAGCACTTATCGATGGAAAAGAGTATAGTTTAGATAAGTCTGCTAAAATAATTGAAGTAACTGAAGGAATGAAATTATTTAATTTTGTAGCTTTACATACACCGGGACATACTTCAGGTAGTGTTTGCTATTATGCAGAAGAAGAAAATTGTATTTTTACTGGAGATACCCTATTTAAAATGGCAATAGGAAGAGTTGATTTTCCTACTGGTGATTCAAGACAAATGAGAGATAGTCTTAATAGACTTTTCAAATTAAATGAAAATATAGTAGTATATCCTGGGCATGGAGAAAGTACAACTATTGGAGAAGAATATTTGAATTATTACGGAACATATTATTAAGGGGATATTTTATGAAAAAAATGTATGACATAGTTATTGCGATTATATTAGCTTTTGGAGCTATAATCTCAGTTGCAATATTTTCAAATACTATAGATAAATTGAATAAAAAGAATCAAGTTGTGATAGTAAAAGGTTATGCACAAGTTGATAGACCTGTTGAAGAATATAATTTTGTTATGTCTATAAAGTCAAAGGCCAAAGATGTTAGCTCGGTATATAATGCACTTTATGAAAAAGAAGATAGAATATCTGCAAATATAGACTATAAATATACAAAAGAAGATGTAGACTTAGAAGCACTTTCACCACAAGGTTATGAATTAACTTGTAATTATATTTTCCATTCAGATAAGCTTGAAGACATAAAAAAGATTAGAGAAGAAGTTAACAAAATTAGTGTTCAGTACAAGGATGTAGAATTAAATGATATACAAGAGGTTTATGCTGATGTAGATGAAAATGATTTAATTAATCAAGCTATTAAGGATGCAAAAAAGAAAGCCTATATTCTAGTTAAGGAAAATAAGAAAAGTTTAGGTTCTTTGATTAAAATTAAACAAGATAAAATAATTAAAAATGATAAAATAGTCAGTGTTACAGTTACTGTAACATATGAAATAAATTAGGAGGAATATATGAAACCAGCAATGGAATTAAGACAAGGAAGTACTTATAAAAAGGATGGAGTACCTTACATTATACTAAAGGCAGAAAGACACCAATCAACATCAGGTAAAAGACAAAGAGCTGCTGAAATGAAATTTAAAATTAGAGATTTAATTAGTGGAAAAACACAAGAAATTATTGTTTTAACAACAGAAATTATGGATGATATTATGTTAGATAGATATCAAATGCAATTCTTATATGCTATGGATCATGAATATAATTTTATGAATCAAGAAAATTTTGAACAAATAAGCATGAGAGAAGAAGACCTTGGAGATGCAGTTAATTATCTAGTTGAAGAAATGGTAATACAAGTTTTAATGTATGAAGGAACACCAGTAGGAGTTGAATTACCAAATACTGTAATAAGAGAAATAACTTATACAGAACCAGGTCTAAAAGGAGATACTATAGGTAGAGCAACTAAACCTGCAACAATTAATACAGGTTACCAATTACAAGTACCTCTATTCTGTAAAATAGGAGATAAAATAAAAATAGATACAAGAACTGGTGAATATATAGAAAGAGCAAATTAAAAAATATTAATGATTTAATGAAAAACTGCACTAGCTTGCAGTTTTTTGTATAATAAGAGGAAAAGGTGAGAATGAAAAAATTAATAATAATTATTGCAATATTTTTTGAATGTATATGTTTTTCAAAAAGAATAACATTAGCTTCTTTTAATGTAGAAAGATTAGGAGAATCAAAAAAGGACTATGTATCTTTAGCGAAAATTGTTTCAAAATTTGATATTATAGCCTTAGAAGAAGTTATGAATACGGATGGTCTAGATAAGCTATTAAAACATTTAAATAATTATTCCTATATAATATCAAAGCCGGTAGGAAGTAAAAAATATAAAGAACATTATGCTATTTTATATAAAAAAAATGTAGTTGATAAAATAGAAAATATAGGGGTTTATAATGATAAAAATAATGATTTCATTCGTGAACCTTCAGCTTTTTATGTTAAAACAAATAAATTAGATATGCTTTTAATACCAGTACATTCAATTTTTGGTAAAAATGAAAGTGAAAGAGTCTATGAGGCTACAAAATATATAGATGTTTATAATTATTTTTACAATAAGACTAAGCAAGATGATATAATTTTATTAGGAGATTTTAATTTACCTGCAAATGATAAAGCATTTAATAGATTAAAAAGAAAATATAACTTAGAAAATATAATAAATCCTATAGAAGATAAGACTACATTATCTAAAAAAGGTTTGGCTAGTTCTTATGATAATATTTTTATAAATATTTCTAAGTTAAAAGCTTTTACAAATAGATATGGTGTATATAATTTTACAATGAATAATTATGAAAAAATTAGAAAATATATATCGGATCATTTGTTAATATTTATAGAATTGGAAAATGAAAGGGATTGATATGAAAAGTATATACAAAAGAATTTTAATAATAGCTATACCAGTTGCCTTTGAAAATATGATTTTTAGTTTAATTAATTTTGTTGATATTTTTATGATAGGTAAAATAGGTACAGCCGCAATAAGTGCTTTGGGAATAGCAAATCAGATCTTTTTTATTTTTTCCTGTTCAGTATTTGGCTTACTTAGTGGAGCCAATGTGTTATCAGCTCAGTATTATGGAATAAAAGATTATTTTAGTTTAAGAAAGATAATGTCATTAACTATTATTTTAGGTTTATTTATGTCATTGCCTTTTATGTTTATGATATTACAAGATCCCGAGGGGATAATAAGGTTTTATACAAAAGATGCACAGGTTATAAATTATTCAATTCAATATTTGAAAATATCGATATATACTTTTCCTTTATTTTCAATAGCCTTTTCTTTTGCAATGCAATTAAGGGCAATTAATAAACCTAAGTATTCTTTATATTCATCAATAGCTGCCTTATTTATTAATGTATTTTTAAATTTAATATTAATACCCAGATATGGTGTGGCAGGAGCAGCAACTGCTACTTTAATAGCTAGATTTTCAACGACTATATATCTATATTTAATTTTATTATATAGAAAAATACCTATTATACCTCGTTTTAAAGAGATAAAATATATAGATTTGAATTTTATAAAAAAATTGTTATCTATTTCAGCACTAACTTTTATTCATGAAGTCTTATGGGTATTTGCTGATACAATTAAAGTAATGCTTTTGGGTAGAATGGGAACTCAAGCTTTTTCAGCTATACAAATAGTAGTAGGTATTAATGGTCTATTATTTACACTATTCATAGGTTTGACAAATGCAAGTGCTATAATAATAGGGAATGAAATTGGTAAAAGCGATAAAATTGTGGTATATAATTTTTCAAAAGATTGTTTAAAATTATTCACTTATGTAATGGTTGTGGTAATAATATTACTTAATTTAATAGCACCTTTTGCAATAAATCTTATGAAATTAGAGAATGAATTAACAATGATAACAAAGAGATTGATACTATCGCAATCAGTAGTAACAGTTCTATATTCATATAGTATGTTCTATTTATCAGGCATGCTTCGTGCAGGAGGAGATGTAATGTTTTCAATGTTAGTTGAAATATTACTAGTTTGGTTAGTAGGTTTACCACTAACATATTTGGCAGTAGATATTTTAAATCTTTCAGTATATTGGGTATATATTTTTGCAAGAATAGATGATTTATTTAAGCTATATCCTTGTTTAAAAAGATATTTTAGTAAGAAATGGATAAGAAAGGCAATATGAAATTAGAAGATAAATTAAAAGCTGTAGGCTTTAATGAAGTTGAAGCAAAGGTTTATTTAGCTTTGCTAGAAAAAAGTGGGCAAAATGGTACACAATTATCGAAGTTACTTAAATTACCAAGAAGTAGTGTGTATACTGCCTTAGAAAATTTAAATGAAAGAGGGATAGTATATATTATTCCAACGGAAAAAGAGTATAAAAACTATAATCCGATATTTCCTGAAGATTTAGTAAATATGATAAAGAGAAAATATATAGAAATATTAGATACTTTGGCAGAAGATTTTGATAAAATATATGATAAAAAGAAATATGAAATGGTGTATAATATTGATGGATTAACTAATATTAGGTATAAGCTTGAAGAAATGATACAAGATTCAAAGGAAAGCATACTTATTTCAGGCTACATTAAGAATATGCCAACAGTTGATAAGGACATTAGATATATAAATGAAAATGATGTAGATCAATTTGTTTGTTTAGTAGATAAGAAAAAAATATTAATAGCAAAATTAAATGCTTTGCATGAAGTTGCTATTTATACCAATAATAGTTTGATAATAGAGCAATTTTTGAAAGGAATTAAATGAAAATTTTTTTAACAATATTAATATTGAGTCTTGTTGTAATAATTCATGAATTTGGTCATTATATAACTTCTATTTATTTCAAAGCAAAGGTTTTGGAGTTTTCTATTGGAATGGGACCTAAGATATTTGGATATAAAAAGTTTTCAATAAGACTTTTGCCTTTGGGTGGTTATGTAAAATTAGATGAAGAATCTTTAGAAAGCATTGAAAGATACAAACAGATAATAATAATGTTTGCGGGAATTTTTATGAATATATTATTAGCTTATATAGTTTTAATATATTTTACAAAATTAAATATATTTAAAGCTTTAGTTGAATTGGTATTTATTATTTCAAAAATACTTTCAGCATTTTTGCATATAAGTTTGAAAGATCTATCTGGACCCGTTGGTATATATAGTGCAGTTGGAAGGGCTACTAATATTTTAGGTGTTTTTAGAGGAAGTCTTTATCTAGTATTATTAATTAGTATAAATCTTGCAATAGTTAATTTATTACCTATACCTGGTTTAGATGGAAGTAGAATATATTTAAACTTATTAAAAATGCTGGGGCTTAAAATTTCTAAAAAAATAGAAGAAAGAATATATGTTGCAGGATTTCTTATATTAGTTTTTTTGACTATATTTGTATTAGTTCAAGATATTTCAAGATTATAAGGAAGTGAAAGAAATGTTAAATAAAATAAAAGAAGAAATAAAAAAAGCAAAGAATATAGTTTTGGTAGGTCATATCAATCCAGATGGTGATTGTATTGGAGCAACAGTAGCTTTTAAATATATGATAGAAAGTTTTGATAGTTCAAAAAATGTTAAAGTTTGTATAAATGATGACTTACCTAATTATGTGGAAAAATTACCATATTTACCTAAAATATATAAGGAAATAGATGGAGAAATTGACTTATTAATCTCACTTGATGTGGCTAATAAGGAAAGATTAGCTATAGATGAAAAATATATAAAGCTTAGTAAGAAAACAATAGCTATTGATCATCATATAAGTAATACTAAATATTTTGATCTTAATTATGTAGAAGATATATCATCAGCATCAGAACTAACATACAAATTTTTGGACATATTTTCAATTAAATTAACAAAGGAAATTGCAACATACATTTATTTGGGTATAATAAATGATACAGGTAATTTTAAACATAATAATGTTACTGCTCATACTTTTATGGTAGCTAGTGAAATTGCAAATACAGGAATAGATTTATCAAATATTTATAGAATACTTTTTTCAAAGAGTTTAAAAAAGGCAGAACTTTTTTCAAAAAGTGTGCTAGAAGCTACTTTTGATAAAGAATTAGGATTTATGTATTACTATCTTGGAGAAAATGATATTTATACAAGAAATGAAACTAATGGAGCTTCAGAATATATGTTAGGTTTAGAAGAAGTTAAAGTATCCTTGTTTATGCAACAAGATGGGGATGAAATAAAGGGAAGTTTTAGATCCAAATCAGCAGATGTTAACTATATTGCAGCTCAATTTGATGGCGGTGGTCATAAATTAGCTTCAGGCTTTAAAACAAAGAAAAAATTGGATGAAATCATACAAAAAACTAAGGAGATTTTGAAATGCCAAAAATAGCTTTTATTTTTTCTCTATTATTATTAATAGCTTGTTCAAATGTAAAATATATTACTAGATCTCAAGCTTATGAAATAAATAAAAAATATTTATTAGAGAAATATGGACAAAGAATAGAGGATAAAAATGTAGGTTTTTATATACAAAATGGGAAATGGATTTTTTTTAATCCAACAAAGTATGGAGAATTTAAAGTTATTATAGATAAAAAAGGAAAAATATTAAAATAATTAGTAGTCCCCTTGACAACTATTAAATTCAAAGTATAATTTATTAGTCAATGCAAGCGATTGCAAATAATCAAGGAGGAAGATAAACTATGAAAAAATTTTTAAATTTATCTTTACTAATATCAATTTTTATGACTTTATTTATTAGCTGTGGTAATAAGGAAGCAACTTCTGATAAAAAAGTCTCTATTGATATATTTCAATTCAAGGTAGAATTTAAAGACAAATTTACCGAAGTGGCTCAGGAATATATGAAAGAACATCCAAATGTACAAATTAATGTTACAACTGTTGGTGGTGGAGACGATTATGGAGCAGCTTTAAAGACAAGATTTTCATCAGGTAATGAACCAGCTATATTTAATGTTGGTGGACCACAAGATGTTAGTGATTATCAAGCTAAATTAGAAGATTTGACTAATACAGAAATTTCTAAAAAAGCTTTACCTAAAACTTTAGACGGAGTTACAGTTGACGGAAAAGTTTATGGATTACCTTATAATCAAGAAGGTTATGGATTTATATATAACAAGGCTATTTTTGAAAAAGCAGGTATTAATCCAGAAGAAATTAAAACTTATGCAAAATTAGTAGAAGCAGTTGATACTTTAAACCAAAAGAAAGCTGAATTAGGTTTACAAGCAGTATTTGCTTTCCCTGCTAAAGAAACTTGGGTTACAGGTTTACATTTATCAAATGTATTCTTATCACCAGAATTTAATGGAGATATTAAGAAAACATTCGAAGCTAAAACAGTAGAATTTAAATATGCTAAACAATTTAAAGATATAGTAGATTTACAAAGTAAAAATTCAGTTCAACCAACTGTAAGTTTGGATTATTCACAACAAGTTGAAAAATTATTCTCTACAGGTAAAGTTGCTATGATACAACAAGGTAACTGGGCATTAGGTTCAATTGAACAAATAGATCCTGAATTAGCAAAGAATATTGGTTTGATACCTATACCTGTTGAAGGTGTTGAAGAAGGAAAATTACCAGTAGGAGTACCAATGTATTGGGCTATTAACAAAGATAAGGATGAAGCAACTAAGAAAGCTGCTGTAGAATTTTTAGACTGGCTATATACATCTGAAAAAGGTAAAGATTATGTATTGAATCAATTTAAATTTATACCAGCTTATACTGGTTATGATGCGGCAAAGATTACAGATCCTCTAGCAAAAGATATTTATAAATATTCAACAGAAGGAAATACTATTAATTGGGTATTTATGGGATATCCATCAGGATGGGGTATGAATGTACTAGGTGCTGAAATACAAAAATACTTAAGTAATCAAACAAGTTGGGATGATTTAATAAAGACTACAAAAGATGCGTGGCAAAAAGATAGATAATAGAATTTAGGAGGTAAAAATGAGAAAGTCAAAAAAGGTTAAAGATTTGTTTTTTTGGTTATTTTTGTCTCCTATTCTTTTAGCATTTTTATTTGTTATAGTAGTGCCACTATTTTATGGAATATATTACTCATTTACAAATTGGAATGGAATAGGAACACCAGTATTCAAAGGATTTTCAAATTATGTAAAAATATTATCGGATATTGATTTTAGAAATTCTATATTTTTTACAGTTAAATTTGTTATAGCTTCAGTTATAATAATTAATATAACAGGTTTAACATTAGCCTTATTAGTTACTCAAGAAATAAAAGGAAAAACACTATTTAGGACTATATTTTTTATGCCTAATTTAATAGGTGGTTTAATCTTAGGATTTATATGGCAATTCGTATTTTTAGAAAGTTTTAATGCTATAGGTGAAGCAATAGGCTTTGAAGCATTAAAAGGTTGGCTTTCTACTACTAATACAGGATTTTGGGGATTAATTATACTAACTACTTGGCAAATGTCAGGTTATATTATGATAATATATATAGCCTATTTGGAAGGAGTCCCACAAGAATTAATTGAAGCAGCTAAAATTGATGGAGCTAATCCATTTCAAATTTTGTGGAATATAATATTTCCATTAGTTGCACCTGCTTTTACTGTTAGTATGTTTTTGACTTTGTCAAATTCATTTAAATTATATGATCAAAATTTATCACTAACAGGTGGAGCACCATTTAAATCAACACAAATGATAGCTATGAATATATATAATACAGCATTTTCTGATAATAAGATGGCTTATGCACAAAGTAAGGCTATTTTATTCTTCATAGTTGTTGCTACAATTTCTTTGATACAAGTTTATTATAATAAGAAAAGGGAGGTTGAGCTATAATGAAAAAAGGTAAAATAGTTTTATCTCTTATAGGAAGCATGCTTTGTTTGCTATGGTTGGTACCATTTTATTTGATGATAGTTAATTCATTTAAGACTAAGAAAGAAATATTTGTTTCTCCAATAAATATGCCAAAAAGTTTAAATTTTACAAACTATATCCAAGCAGCGAATAATTTGAGATTTTTAAAAACTTTCTTTAATTCAATTTTAATTACAGTATTTAGTATAGTAGTTATTATTGTCTTTTCATCAATGGCAGCTTATGCCTTGGCAAGGGTAAAATCAAAGGTAAGTAAAATAATATTCTTTATATTTGTTTCTGCTATGCTTATACCGTTTCAAGCAGTTATGATACCATTAATTTCAATTTTTGGTAAGGCACATATGTTAAATAGAGTTGGTTTAATATTTATGTATCTAGGATTTGGTTCAAGCCTATCTATCTTTCTATATCATGGAAGTATTAGTGCTTTACCACAATCTTTAGATGAGGCTGCTATTATAGACGGTTGTAATAGATTTCAAGTATTTTGGTATGTAATATTTCCAATACTTAAACCAATAACAGTAACAGTTGCGATTTTGAATACTATTTGGATATGGAATGACTATTTATTACCATCACTTGTAGTAAATCAAGATGGGAAACAAACTATACCACTTAGAATGTTTTTCTTTTTTGGAGAATATACAAAGCAATGGCATTTAGCCTTGGCAGGTTTAACTTTGGCGATAATACCAGTTATAGTTTTCTATATCATTGCACAAAAGCATATTATTAAAGGAGTTACACAAGGTTCAGTAAAATAAATAATGCAAGGGAAGTGAAAGCTTCCTTTTTGCTTGAAAAAATATTCTATAAGTTGTAAAATAAATAATATATCAAATCGAGGTGGGCATTTTTGAAAAAGAAGATATTATTGTTAATATTAGTACTTTGTTTAGGTTGGGCACTTTTACCATACAATATTTTAATACTAGGTAGTGACACAAGAAGTGAAAATTTGAAGGGGTCAAGAACAGATGGTATAATTTTGGTTAAGGTTATGCCATATATGGGAACTATAAAGATGGTATCTATACCTAGAGATTCATATGTTGAAATATATGGTAAAGATAAGTATGATAAAATAACACATGCCTTTGCTATAGGTGGTACTGATGAAAGTATGGAAACAATTGAAACATTTTTGAATACAAAGATTAACTACAATGTAATATTCAAGTTTGAAGACATTGTAAATATTACAAATATTCTAGATGGAGTAGATATAGTCTCTAATCATACCTTTGTTCAAGATGGCTTTAAATTTATAAAAGGTCAAAAATATACTGTTAAAGGTGAACAAGCCTTGGCATATGCAAGACATAGAAAAACAGATAGTGATTTTAAAAGAGGAGAAAGACAAAGACAACTTATGAAAAGCATAATATATAAGATGGTTAGTCCTAGTGGAATTAAAAAAGTTCCAGAAATATTAGCTTATTCAAAAACACATATGAATTTGTCATATAATCCACTAAAAATAATTCCTTCTTTGTTAGGTTTAATAAATATAAAGCAATATGAAGTTAAGGGAAGTTCAATGAGAAAAAATGGAATCTATTACTTCGTTCCAAGTGAAGAAAGCATACAAGAAATACGGGATAATTTTAAAATATATTTTTAATGGAGGTTTTAATGTATAAAATAATAGCTACAGATATGGATGGGACTCTACTTAATAGTAGAAATTTGATATCTAATGAAAATAGGGAGGCAATAATAAAGGCTCAAGAAAAAGGGTGCAAAATTGTACTTGCAAGTGGAAGACCTATTGCAGCTATGAAAATATTTGAAAAAGAATTAAAATTAGCTGAATATGAAAGCTATTTAATTGGTTTTAATGGTGGTCAAATTATAGATTGTAAAACTAGAGAAACAGTGTTTTCATTAGGCTTAAAAGAAAATGATATTAGATATTTATTTGAAAAAGCAGAAGAATATGGTGTAAATGTTTTAACATATAATGGTGGAACTATTTTAGCAAAATATGATGATGAATTTGCTAGAATAGAAGCAAGATATACAAATTTTCCAATAAAGGTTATACAATCTTTAGATGAATTAGATTATACAAAGACAATAAAGTGTATGTTTGTTGCAGAACCAGTAAAAATACGAGAATGTTTGGAAAAATTAAAAAAAGAAAGAAAAGATAAGTATTTTATGTCAATATCCGATCCACATTTTTTGGAAATTTGCGATATTAATGTAAATAAAGGAACAGCTATTAAAAAGTTATGTGAAAAGTTGAATATAGACCTAAAATATTTAATAACTTGTGGTGATTCATATAACGATAAAGAGATGTTAGAAATATCAGGCTTATCAGTTGCGGCTGCTAATGCAAATGAAGATATAAAGAAGCTTTGTACTTATACTTCGGTTACGAATGATGAACATATTTTAAAGGATGTAATAGATAAATTTATTATATAAAAGAAATAGAGACGAGTTCTCTATTTTTTTATTAAAAAATAAAGAATTTTTAATTTTTTACAATAATCACAAACTAAACATGACAAATTGTAAATAAATTTATTACGATGTAGTATAAACTGTATATTAATAAGTGTAAAAAAATTTTAATCAAATAATCAAAAAAAGTCATATATATTTTTTTCTGCACCAAAAAATTAAAAAAAATTTAAAATTATGAAAAAAAACATTGACAAAATATGCGGTGGGGGGTAGTATAAGATAGAAATAAAACTATATAATTTGGAGGAAAAAATGAAAAAATTAGAAAAATGTATTAAGACGAATTTAAAGAAAAAAATTTCAATAAACAAAGCACTCATAATTTTATTTATGATTACTGGAAGTTTTTCAATGTCCGCACAAGGGGACTATATTATCAAAAGAAATGCAATAGGTGAAAATAGTTTTGCAAAAAATGGATATGTACTAGGTGATAATTCAATAGTTGGAAGTAAAGATAAAGATAATGCACAACAAATAAAGGATATTCTTAAAGAATTAAAAAAATTAAATGATGAAAAAAAAGTACTAGAAGATAAATTAAGAAATTCAAGTGATACAGAAGAACAAGCAAAATTAAGAATTAAAATTTCTGAAAAGGAATTAGAAATAACAAAGAAAGAAAATGAACTATTAGGTACAGTTCCAAAAGGTGGTAATAATAGCTACACTATAGGGAACGAAACAACAACATTAGGAGACAATACCTTTACAATAGGAGATAAGTCATTTTCAAAAGGAGATGGAACTTACTCAATAGGTAATGAAAATGAAGTATATGGTGATTCAAATCAAGTGCATGGTAATAAAAATAAGGTATATGGAAATGAAAATATATCATTTGGTGTAAATAATAAGATAGGTACAGAAGATAATAATGTAGAAAAAAATATTGTTTTAGGTAGTAATATAACAATAAATGGAGTTAATAATGCAATAGTATTCGGAGATAGTAGTACACCAATAACAAATGCAGTATCAATTGGTTCTGAAAAACATGAAAGACAAATAAAATTTGTTAAAGAAGGTACAGATGATACAGATGCAGTAAATGTAGCACAATTAAAGAAGGCATCACCTTACTATATTTGGAAGAATTTGACAGAAAATAAGAATAAACCTGATAACGAAGAAACTAAAAAAGAATTTTTAGCTTCATTAAAAGGACCTAAAGGAGATAAAGGAGAAAGAGGACTAGAAGGAAAACAAGGAGCTAAAGGTGAACGAGGAGAAAAAGGAAAAGATGGAGTAGATGGTAAATCTGTAAAAATAATAAGTACTAAGGAAGATGAAAATAAAAATACAATAATAAAATTTAGTGATGGAAATGAAGTGACAATTAATAAGGGAGCTAAAGGAGACAGAGGAGAAAAAGGAGAAGCAGGACCTGCAGGACCACAAGGACCTCAAGGACAACCTGGTGCAAAAGGGGAACCAGGACCTGTAGGACCAAAAGGTGATCAAGGACCAACAGGGCCACAAGGACCACAAGGAGAACCTGGTAAAAAAGGAGAACCAGGACCTGCAGGACCAACAGGACCACAAGGACCTCAAGGACAACCTGGTGAAAAAGGAGAAACAGGACCTGTAGGACCAAAAGGTGATAAAGGAGATCCAGGTCAACAAGGACCTCAAGGAGAACCTGGTAAAAAAGGAGAAACAGGACCTGCAGGACCAACAGGACCACAAGGACAACCTGGTGCAAAAGGGGAACCAGGACCTGTAGGACCAAAAGGTGATAAAGGACCAACAGGGCCACAAGGACCACAAGGAGAACCTGGTAAAAAAGGAGAAACAGGACCACAAGGACAACCTGGTGCAAAAGGGGAACCAGGACCTGTAGGACCAAAAGGTGATCAAGGACCAACAGGACCACAAGGACAACCTGGTGAAAAAGGAGAACCAGGACCTAAAGGTGATACAGGTCAACAAGGTCCACAAGGACCAGTAGGACCAACAGGACCACAAGGACAAAAAGGAGAAACAGGACCAGCAGGACCACAAGGACAACCTGGTGAAAAAGGAGAAGCAGGACCTAAAGGTGATAAAGGAGATCCAGGTAAAGATGCCAAAATAAAATCAACTACTGAAGATGCTTTGGGTAATACAATAATAGAATTTGAAGATGGACATTCTATTACACTAAGTGCAGGTGGTAAAGGTGATAGTACTTTTGCATATTATAAAAAAGGAGAGGTTAGTTCTACTTCTAGATTGATTCGTGGTAAAGATAATAAGTTCTATACTGAAGAAATGCTAAAAGATGCAAAATATAATGGTAATAAATATATTGATAAGAATGGATCAGAAGTACCAGGTGGTTTAGATCCTAAAGATGTATTTATTAAAGCGTTACCAGAAGAAAATAGTATGGTATTATCTAATATAGGTAATGGAAAAATAGAAAAAGATTCAACAGATGCCATAAATGGAAGCCAATTATTTGAAAAATTAAATGGTAAATTGGATTTAGATGGTTCTAATTTAGATGATAAATCAAAAGAAGCTTTAATTAAAAAATTATCAGATGGCGCAGATATAGAAAAGCCTAAAAATATTTTGGTTACTGATAGTCAAGTTAAGGACTATTTAGACAAGTTTAAAAATGGTGAAGCTATGAATAATATGAAAGCAGATATTAATAAAGCAAATTCAAAAGCAGATTTAGCTATAGGTGGAGTTGCAAACGCAATAGCAATGTCTAATTTGCCACAAGTAACAAGTTATGGAAAATATAATCATATGGTAACAGCAGCGATGGGTAATTTTGCAGGACAAAGTGCATTTGCTATTGGAATAAGTGGTACAAATAATAATAGAAGAATAGTGTATAAACTATCTGGAGCAGTTAATACAAAGGGATCATTAGCAGTAGGTGCTGGTATTGGTGTTATGCTTGGGGAAAAACATGACTTTGAAATTGAAAAACCAAGTGAAATAAAAGCAAAATTAATTCAATCTGAAAAAGAAAGAAATGCTATGAAGCAAAAACTAGAAGAACAATCTGCTCAAATTAAAGAATTAAATGAAAAATTAGAAATATTGTTAAATAATATGGTCAAAAGATAAGAAATGATGCACCTATTTATAGTAGGTGCATTTTTTTTGTTAATAAATATTTATATGGCAATATAAATGTAATGTTTAATTTAAGTTAATAATTGAAAATAAAATTGAATATAAATACACTATATTTCATATAATATGTAAAAAAATAGCAAAAAAATAGTTGACAAAATATGCAAAGTGGGGGTAGTATAATACTTGGCAAATATGAAATATAATTTGGAGGTAAAATGAATAAGTTAGAAAAAAGTATTAAGGCTAATTTTAAGAAAAAAATTGCAATAAATAAGGCAATCATAATTTTATTCATGATTACTGGAGGTATTGCAGTATTTGGAGATAATGTAAATGTCTCAATAATTGGAGAAGATCATGGATTAGAAATAGGAGATAATTCAAGAGCTCGTGGAAAAGGAAGTATTGCTACAAGTGAAAATGGTATAGCAACAGGAAAAGGTGCTGTAGCTACAGGTGGTGATAATACAAGTAAAGAAGATATAGAGAGAAAACTACAAGAAAATCAAGCAAAATTAAATGAAATAAGCGAAGTAGAAAAGAAAGGTGTAGAAATCACAAATAAGATAAGTGATTTACAAAAAAGAGAACAAGATGTAATACAAGCAGGTATTAGAGTAGAACAAATAAGAAATGCGAAGGCTAATGCAGAAAGAGAAGCTGAAAGATTAAGAAATGCCTGGCAAACAGAAGTTGACGGAAGTGAAGAATTTTTCAAGAACTATCAAGCTAAAATAGATGATTTAAATTCAAGACTTACCGGAATAGGAGAATTAGGGAATATAGAAACTTCAGGAGAATCAGATGAAACAGCTGAGAAATTTAAACAAAAGGTAGAACAAGGTACTACCTTAAATTTAAGTAAAGAGTTCTATAAAGACTATATAACTAGTTATTATAAGGCACTTGGTGATTTGAGAATGAATAAAATATTAAGTAATTGTATATATGGGTCTACTAATTTACCAAATGGCAAAATAAATAATATATATAATAAAATTGAAGCAAATTTTTTAAAGAGAGATTTAAAAGATATAGTTATATATTGTAGGAGTATTTATGATGAAAGTATGCCAATTAGTTATGACACTTTATCTTATAGTAATGCAATGAATTGTGATGCATATTATAGATATTTAGGCAATTACAGTATAAGTGGTGAAATTGGAATTGTTAATAATTCAGAATATATGTATAATGGTAAACCAGTAACAACAGTAAAAGATATTAATGTAGATATAACTAATCAAACAGATTATGATCTATGGAAGAGTGCTAAAGATGATTGGAAAAATCAAATATATGATGTTAATAAAAGAATTGGAAATGAATTTGTTGGTAAATTTGACACTTTAACTAATGGAAAATCTACAATTTTATTCAATATGGTAACTGATATGAAATTTGAATTGGTTGATTTAGATTATGAAATAACACATGACCAATGGGAATATGAACAAACACATGATGTTACATGGCTAGATAAGAAAAGAGAATGCATAAATAAAAGACAGCAAAAATTAGATACGAATATAGAAGTAATAAAAGCAAAGTATAAGGAATTATTTGGTGAAGAATTAGAGAATACCGGTGAATTATTATCTAAAATTTGTGATAAGTTTATAAATGAATGGAGAAAAGAAAATATAGATGATGTTTTAAATAAGAATAAGATAACAACAGAAAAATTAACTAATGAATTAGAACAAGCTTTAGGAGTAAATAAGAACGCTATAAAAGAAAGACAAGAAAAAATAGATAGAATGAAATCTGAATATGAACAAGCAGAGAGAAATGCTAAAGGAATAAATCCTAGTGAACAAGATTTAATTTTATCAAGGGAATATGAACAAGTAAAAGCTGAAATAGAACAAATGACTAATACATTAAAAGAAAATAAAGAAAGATTAAAGGCACTAAAAGATGCTCTAACCTTATATGATTTAAGAAATTTGGGAAAGGATAATATAGCTTATGGTACTGATACCTTAGCTGTTGGTGATAATGCAATAGCAATGGGTAAAGGAACTAAAACAGTTGGAGAAAATAGTATTTCATTCGGTGTTGATTTATTAACAACAGGGAAAAATAATACAAATATTGGTCAATTATCACAAGTAACAGGCGAAATGAATCAAGTTATGGGATATAATAATAAGGTTAAGGGTAATCAAAACTTAGTATTTGGAAGTAACGTAACAATAGATGGTATTAATAATGCAATAGTGTTTGGAGATAGTAGTACACCAGTAACAAATGCAGTTTCAATCGGTAATAGTAATACTCAAAGACAAATAAAATTTGTTGCAGAAGGTAAAGACGATACTGATGCAGTAAATGTTAAACAATTAAAAGATGAAATAGATAAAATTAAATTGAAAGCTGGAGAACCAGGAAAACCAGGAAAAAATGGTAAGAGTGCTTATGATATATGGGCAACATCAGATAAAGCTGTTGAATATGCAGATAAACATGGTAAGAGTTTAGATAAATTAACAGTATCTGATTTCCTAGATTCATTAAAAGGCGAAAATGGTAAAGATGCTCAAATGAGTAAAGAAATGAAAAAACAAATTGAAAATATGGATAAGAAAACAGATATGGCATTAAGTGGTATAGCTAATTGTATGGCTATGTCTAGTTTAACACAAAATGTATCAAGTTCAGCAGGACTTTCAGCAGCATATGGTACTTATGGTTCAGAACATGCTGTAGCTATAGGTTTGAGTGGTATAACAAAGAATAGAAGATTAACATATAGATTAAATGGAACTGTAAATACTAAAGGAAACTTAGGTCTTGGTTTAGGTATAGGAGTTGTTTTTGGGGAAATTTATGATAGTAGTGTACAACAAAAAGAAATTGAAGCATTGAAAAAAGAAAATAAAGAGATTAAGGAACTTCTTATGAAATTGCTTAAGAAATAATTATCGGACATAAAAATATGCCTTGCAAAGCAAGGCATTTTTTATTAATAATATAGCTTATCTGTAGCAAATACAGGATCAGCTGTTACATCAATTTCAAGTTTTGTAAATAATTGTTCTAGCTTAGTTGGTAAAATAGTTGTTGAATGAGCTTGAGCATGTTTTAATTTTGGTAACATTTGTAATGCAAGAGCAGCACTAGGATTAGTAGTAGCTGAAATTGAAAGAGCAATTAAGACTTCTTCAACAGTTAAAATTGCATTTACATAAGCTAGATTTTCCTTTTTTAATTTTAAAATAGGAGTTAGTACAGCGGGAGCAATTAAATGTAAATTTTCATCAATATTTGCTAAATATTTTATTGCATTTAATATTGCAGAGGCTGCAGCTTCCATAATTTCAGTAGTTCTACCTGTAATTATTTTTCCATTATCTAATTCAATTGCCATTGAAGGGAAACCAGATTTTTCAGCTTTTTCCCTTGCTGGAATTACACAAGGTCTATCAGTTTCTTTTAAATTAAGTTCTTCCATTATCATTTTTGCTCTATTTGAAACATCAAGATCTACATATCCCTTTTTATATTCACAGGCAGTTTTAAACATTCTACGAATAATTTCATCACATGAAGCTTTTTTAACTACTTCATCGTCAATGATACCAGTCGCAAGTCTATTTACACCCATATCTGTAGGTGACTTATAAATAGCATAACCCTTTATTTTTTCAATTATTCTTTTTAAAATAGGGAAAGCTTCAATATCTCTATTGTAATTAACAGCATTTATTCCATAGGCATTCAAGTGGAATGTATCTATCATATTAACATCTTTTAAGTCAACTGTAGCTGCTTCATAAGCTATATTTAAAGGATGTTTAAGTGGTAAATTCCAAACTGGGAAAGTTTCGAATTTAGCATATCCAACATTAACACCATGTTTATGTTCATTATATAGTTGTGCCAAACAAGTTGCTAATTTACCTGAACCAGGACCTGGGGCAGTAACAACTACAATAGGTTTTGTAGTTTTAATATATGGTCTTTGACCAAAACCTTCTTCACTAACGATAACATCAATATCATTAGGATATCCCATAGTTGGTTCAAAGATATATACTTTTATACCACGACTTTCCAATTTTTGTTTAAAAATTTTTGCTGAGGGTTGTCCAGTATATCTTGTAATAACGACACTATTAACTTGTAAATCATTTGCATGTAAATCGTCAATTATACGTAAAACTTCAAGATCATAAGTGATACCTAGGTCACCTCTTAATTTATTCCGTTCAATATCTCCAGAATAAACACAGATAATAACTTCTAATTTATCCTTAAGTTTATGTAAAAGTTCTACTTTAGCATCTTTTTTAAAGCCAGGTAAAACCCTTTTTGCATGTAAATCAGAAAATAATTTTCCTCCAAATTCAATATAAAGTTTGTCGTACTCATTAACTCTTTCCAAAATGTACTTAGATTGTTCTGTAAGATATTTTTCGTGATCAAATCCAATTTTCATTTTTTTTCTCCTTCTACTTTGCTAATATAGCTTAGCATTTTTGAAAAAAATTGTAAAGTTTGAGGATAAAGAAATAAAAAAAAGATTCTTAACTTTCTTAATAAAGTAAGAATCTAAATTATTAATCTTTTGTAGTAGATGTAACTACAAATATTGAAAATATTATAATAAGTATTCCAATAAATTGGTACAAACCAAAATGTTCATGCATAAATATTATGGAAACTAATAAAGAAACAATAGGTTCAGCTACACTAAGCATACAAGTAAGCTTAGGATTAATATATCTTGAACTTTCTATTAATAAATAGAAAGGAATAACTGTTCCTATAGTCAAGACCATAATAAATGAGAATAATATATTAGAATGACTAAGACAGCTAATTGAAATTTTAAAATTTGTTATAGGTAATATGAAAATTGAACCAAATAACATACCATAAGCCATTAAAAATGAAGTAGGCCATGAGAAAAAATTTTTTGCATAGACTATATAAAAGGCATAACCAAAGGCTGTAATAAGTCCCCAATAAATTGCATTAACTTGGACAGATAAACTGTTTAATTTTCCATTTGTTACTACAAAGAAAACACCTATTAGTATGAAAAAAGTACAAATAATTTCATTTAGTTGAGGTTTTTTCCTATATTTAAAACAAATATATAGTATAACTAATATAGGCGAACCAAATTGCATTAGAGTTGCAAAAGGAGCAGAACTGTATTTTATAGTTGCATAAAATGGTAATTGTACTCCAAGCATACCGAAAAATGAGTAAATAATAAGCTGTATAAAGCGTTTTTTGTTATTTATCATATCGAAAGCCTTAATTGGTTCATCTTTTATAAAACCTAGAATAAAGAAAATAATACTAGCTATAAACATTCTGAAAAAAACTAATGAACTATAGTCAATATTTGAATTTTTAAAGATATATCCTGTGAAATTGCCCCCGATTCCCCATAAAGTAGAACTAATTGTTGCTAAAAATATACCTAAAAATTTTTTGTTCAAAATAACACCTCATTTCAAAATTAACTTTTTTTAGTATTAGTTGTGATAAATAAAGTTCCTATAAATGTAATTATAAAGCAAGAAGCTAAGAAGTAAAATATAGATAAACTTTGGAAAATATATGCACTGATATAATTTCCTAGAATTCCACCTAAAGTAATGCCAATTCCTAAATATGCTTGAGCCTTTGTAACATCTTTTTTATCTAATACTGTAGATATGTAATAAAGTGATACTGGTAAGTATAAGGCAAAACCAAATATTTGAAAGAATTGTGCAAAATAAATTATACTAATACTTTTAAATAAAGTTCCAAGCATGATAAAAAAACATTTAGTTGTAAAACCTATAGCTGATATAGCAAATAGGAAATTATAACTGAATTTTTTATGTAGATAGGGTACTGCAGTCATTACAGGAAACTCAATTATTGATGAAAGCATATAGCAGACACCAACTTCATAAGTTCCACAATTAATATATTCCATAATATTTTTTAAATATGTATTCAAGGCAGAATGTGTGTAGAATAATAAGGTACAGCCTAAAAGAATATAGCAAAAACTTTTATTTTTCTTATAAAATTCTTTAAAAGAAGTAGTTTCATTTTCTAAATTATTATTAGAAATAGTTTTATTTTCTAAATTTTTAAATGAGTACACTACAAGTAATAGAGCAAATGAAGTAATAAAGCAAAAAGCAGGTAGAAAATTCAAACTTTTTTTTGAGAAAAAGCCTAAAGTTAGTGAAACAACTGCATAGGTAACAGAACCCATACCTCTTGCAAAACCAAAATTAACTTTATATCCTTCATCAATGTATTCGAAAATAAAGGGATACATAAAAGTTTGAATACTCATAATACAACCTAAAGCTATTACGTAGCATAAAAATAAAATAAAAGTATTGTTACTAATAAGTATTATCAATAAAGACAATATTGTTAAATATGTCAATAACAATATAGATTTTTTTACTGTGAATTTTTTATACTTTTCTATACAATTAGTAATATATGGTTGTGAAATAACTGAAAAAATTGAAGATAAGGTTATAAGTAAACCTATCTGTGTTATGGAAAAATTTTTTGAACTTAAAAAAGGATTTGCAAAAGCAAATAAAGCACAAAAGCAGGCAAAAAATAGAGCCTGCATAAGTAAATATTTAAATGTTTTCATATACACCTCATTACATTAATTCATATTTTATATTATCAATTAGTTCAGCATTTGTGCTATATTGTTTAAGTAAATCAAGTAAATATTTTAATGCTTCAGCTTCATTACATTTCATTAATTTTCTTCTTAAAGCCCAAATAAGATCTAATTCTTTTTTTGCATAAAGTAAATCTTCTCGTCTAGTACCACTTTTTATTATATCTATTGCAGGGAATAGGCGTAATTGTTGTAAAGTTCTATCAAGAATTATTTCCATATTTGCAGTTCCCTTGAATTCTTCAAATATGACTTCGTCCATACGACTACCAGTATCAATAAGAGCTGTTGCAATTATTGTAAGACTACCACCTTTCCGTATATTTCTAGCTGCTCCAAGGAATTTTTTTGGCATATATAAAGCTTTTGGATCTATACCACCACTTATTATTTTACCACTTGATGGAATAACAATATTGTATGATCTTGCAAGTCTTGTTAAACTATCCATTAGTATTACAATATTTTTCCCCTTTTCAACCTCTAATTTTGCAGCTTCTAATACTTTTTCTGTAACTTTGATATGAATATTAGGATCTTCGTCAAAAGTTGCAGAATATACTTCAGCTTCTTTGACATTTTCTTTTATATCGGTAACTTCTTCTGGTCTTTCGTCTATTAAAAGAATCCAAACATCAATGTCCTTATTATATTTTATAATATCATTTGCCAGTGTAGTCAATAGCACAGTTTTACCTCCTTTTGGAGGAGCAACTATAAGTCCTCTTTGACCTTTACCTATAGGAGCAATAAGATCAATTAATCTTGATGAAATTTCACCTTCGCCTAATTTTATTTTTTCATTTGGATAAGCAGGTATTAATTCATCAAAAACAGGTCTATTAAGAGCTTTATCAATAGTATCACTATTTATAAATTGAATTTTTATTAGACCATAATTTTTTTCAGTACCTATAGGAACTCTTATTTCACCACAAATAACATCACCTTGTCTTAGGGCAATTTTTTTTATTTGTGATATAGAAACATAAACATCGGCATTAAGATCTGTATTTCTTAAAAAACCATAACCATCATTCATTATATCAAGTGTTCCAACAGTATATAATTTTCCTTCTTCTTTTGCTAATTGAACACAGATATTATTAATTAGGTCTTCTCTTATCATAGACTTGTAATTTTCAATTCCATGTTCTTTTGCAATTTCTCTAAGCTTAGTTGTTTTATATTTTAATAATTCGTCCACTATTTCACCTTCTTTTTCAAATTTCCATATAAAGTCCAAGTATTGGTATGTGTTATTTCTACATTTACAAAATGACCTTTTAAAATATCCATATTTTCTTTTGGAAATAGTACAATTTTGTGTGTAGATGTTCGTCCATAAAGCATATCTTTATTCTTTTTACTTTCACCTTCAACAAGGACTTTAACAACTTTACCTATATATTTTTGGCTTAAATTATATGCAATTTTATCTTGCATATTCATAAGAGTTTTTAGTCTTTGATTTTTTATTTCATCACTAATTTGATTTTTATATGAACTAGCTGGCGTATTTTTACGCTTAGAATACATGAACATAAAAGCATTTTCAAAGCCAACTTTTTCAACAACTTCTAAAGTTTCTTTAAAATCTTCATCGGTTTCTCCAGGGAAACCAACTATAATATCTGTAGTTAAGGCAATATCAGGTATTTCTTTTTTTATTTTAAAGGCTAATTCAAGATATTGTTCTTTAGTGTAACCTCTTTTCATTTTTTTTAATATTTTACTTGAACCAGATTGTAGAGGTAAATGTAGCATTCTTGAAATTTTTGGATTTTCTTTTATAACTTTAATAACATCATCTGTAAAATCTTTTGGATGAGGAGATATATATTTTATCCAGAAATTACCTTCAATATTTGCACTTTCTCTTAGTAGATTTGCAAAGCTAGTTTTTTCATCTTTTCTTAAATCATTTCCATAAGAATTAACATTTTGACCTAAGAATAGTATTTCCTTATATCCTTTTTTTGTATATTTTCTAACATCACTTAAAATTTCATCTAAAGGAACAGATCTTTCTCTACCACGAACATGAGGAACTATACAAAAAGTACAATAATTATTGCAACCATAGCTTATTGCTATAGAAGCAGAGATATCATTTCCAAAGTCAGCATCGACTCTTTTAGGTAATACATCTTTGTTATTGACCATAACAATATTATTTATTTCATTTTTTACGATACCATCAATTAAATCTGGTAACATTGCAATATTTTGATTTCCAATAACTAAATCAACATAGGGTGTACGCTTTATAAAGTTTTCTTTTTCTTCTTGTGCTAGACAACCTGTAACACCAATTATAAAGTCATTTTTATTTTCTTTTATTTCTTTTAATCTACCAAGTTCACTATATACTTTACTTGCAGCACCTTCTCTAACTGTGCAAGTATTTATTAAAACTAAATCAGCATCTTCAGCTTCTTCAACCATGTCGTAACCTATATCTTGTAACATATTAGACATTTTTGCACTTTCATTATAGTTCATTTGACAACCATAAGTTATTATATGTGCTTTTCTTATACTCATAGACAACTCCTATTTATGAAAACCTAAATCAGCAGGATTTATATCTCCAGAAATTCTAGATATTTTTCCGCCTTTAAGTTTATATTCAATATATAATTTATTAGTTTTTTCAATTAATTCTATAGTATCACTATCAATGTTTGCTTTATTATATCTACAATTAATCCAATAATCTATAACTAATTTACTATCACCACAAATTAATTTTATATTATATTTTAGTGCTAATTTTAAAGCAAAAAAAGCTCCAGTTAATTCACCAAAATTATTGGTTCTATTTTTTGCAACTTGATAATTACCATATTTATTTATTAAATTTTCTGGAATAATTTTAGACAAAATAGATTGCCTATTTATATTAGTAACTCTTACTTCTACACCAATTCCACGACCAGTTCCTGCATCAAAGTATATTGCATTTTCGTCAAGACTTGGATAAATATTTTCTTTTTTTTCATAAATACAACCATTTTTTATCCATTCTTTTGCAGAAGAAAGAGTTGAAAATTTCTTATATCTACTCTTTTTATTAGTAGTTAAATTTTTGCATTCTTCCCAGGTGTTAACAACACCACTTTTTTGTTCTTTTATTAAATAATAAGCATAATATGACATATTGCACCTATTTTATATCAATTAAAGTAAAAGGACCAGCTGATTTTATTACTGATTTTAAAACATCTGTAGATATTGCAGAATTTAATTCAATTTCAATTTGATTTGTATCAAGATCGACTATAACATCTTCAATTTCTGGTAAACTGAATAAATATTTAGAAATTTTATCAGCACAGTCATTACAAGTCATGCCAGATAAAAATAAAGTTTTTTTCATATTTTTTTATTCCTTTCATTATTTTGTTCAACACAATTTATGTATATTAATTATATCATAAATTAAAAAAATTGATAATGCTTATTTGAAAAAGTTGCATATTGTGAAAATCATGTTAAAATATTGTTATAGAATAATATATTAACTTAGGAGGAGTTATGTATACATTTATTTTATCATTAGTTATCCTAATATTAGGGTACATATTTTATGGAAAATATGTAGACAGTGTGTTTGGTTCTGACAATTCAAGAAAAACACCTGCCATCTCACAACCTGATGGGGTTGATTATGTTCCATTATCAACATTTAAATCATTATTTATACAATTTTTAAATGTAGTAGGAACAGGACCTATATTTGGTGCAATAGCTGGAGTAGCATTTGGTCCAATGGCATTTGTATGGATAGTTTTAGGATGTATATTTGCAGGAGCAGTGCATGATTTCTTCAGTGGTATGTTATCTGTTAGAAGCAAAGGTGCAACAGTAGGTGAAATTGTTGGTGAAAACTTAGGAGAATTTGCAAGACAAGTAATGAGAGTCTTTTCAATAATTCTATTGGTTTTAGTTGGAGTTGTATTTTTAACTTCACCAGCACAAATATTAACAACTTTGATTTGTGGAAAAATGGATAATAAAATATTTAATATTTTCTTAGTAATAATATTCTTATACTATATTTTAGCAACTATTTTGCCAGTTGATAAATTGATTGGAAGATTGTATCCATTATTTGGACTAGCATTATTCTTTATGGCAGTTGGTATTTCAGTTTCATTAATTTATATGAATTTAACTGGAAAATATTATACACCAGAAATTACTGAATTAGCTAAACAAATTAATTATAACCATAAATTTACATTATTCCCATTCTTATTTATCTCTATTGCTTGTGGTGCTATAAGTGGATTCCATGCTACTCAATCACCTATAATAGCAAGATGTATAAAAACAGAAGCAGATGGTCGTAAAGTATTCTATGCAGCAATGATAGGTGAAGGAATTGTAGCTACAATATGGGCAGCAGCAGCAATAACTTTATTTGGTGGTACAGATCATTCATTAGCAGCACATTTGACAGGTTTGGCTGCAGCAGGTAAAGCACCAGTAGTAGTTAATAAGGTTGCAAAAATAACATTAGGTAGTGTAGGTTCAGTATTGGCAGTATTAGGAGTAGTTGCAGCACCAATAACTTCAGGAGATACAGCATTTAGAGGTGCAAGACTTGCTATAGCAGATATATTGAAATTAGATCAAAAATCTATTAAAAATAGATATTTAATAGCAATACCTTTATTTGTAATAGGTGCAATATTATCACAAGTAGATTTTAATATTATTTGGAGATATTTCGCATGGTCTAACCAAACATTAGCAATGATAGGACTATGGTCATCATCAGTATGGTTAATGAAGAGAAAGAAAAATTATTTAATAACATTTATACCTGCAATATTTATGACTATGGTTTGTATTACATATATAATAATAGCACCAGAAGGATTTGTAAGATTCTTTAGCGGAGCTAGCCAAACTACAATATTAACTGTAGGGGCTGTTATAGCATTGATTATAACAATTATAGGTATAGTAATGTTCTTTAAGAAAAAAGCAGAATATAGTTTAAACAACAAATTTATAGAAGATTAGTAAAAAGTACTGACCCCCTTTATGAAGGAGGTCAGTTTTTTATAGGAGTTTATCGTATGTATAGTAGTGATAGTATTACAAGATATAATGAAGAAAAAAGCATAAGCATACAGGCTAGAATATTAGAAAATAATAAAGAGTGTTTGTATATTAGTGATAAATTGCTTTACATAATAGAAGGTAAGGCAAAAATGAAAATAAATAATAGGGAATATTCAATTGAAAAAGCTACAATTGTAATTATTAGTCCCTACAGTATAGTAGAAATTTTTGATATAGAAAAACCTTTGAATTATATTATACTATCATATAACAAATTACATTTAAAAAATATTTTAAATAATATAAATAATACAGATATGAAAATATTTGATATTGTTAATAAGTATGATATTAGTAAATTAAATTATGAGTATGCAAATAAAGTAAAAAAAATAATGCTTGAAATTAGAGAAGAAATAGGCGATGAAAGTATTTTAGAATTAGATATAGATAAAGATAAGGATAAGCTTACAACATTAAAGGTAGTAATAAAAATAGTAGAGTTATTAATAGAAATAACAAGAAATTTAAATTCAAAAAAGCAAAAAACAAGCCTTTCTCTTAGTCAGACTATTATAAAATATATTTATGCTCATTCTAGTGAGAAATTAAGTATTATGAAACTTGCTACGATATTTTTTATGAGTGAAGCTGAGGTAAGAGAACATATAGATAAATTCTCTTCTTTAACTTTTAAAGAAATATTATATAAAATTAGATTACAAAAAACTAAAGAATTGTTACTTTATACAGAATTGAATTTAGATGAAATAGCAGAAACTGTCGGCTTTGTAGATGGATCGCATATTACAAAAATTTGGAAATTAAAGAAAAATATGACACCAGCAGTGTATAGGCAAATATATAAGACATCGCTATTTAACATAACAAAAGAAGATAAAAATGTTGCCTTTGAAATAATTGATTATTTAATAAATAATTACAATAAAGAGTTAGATGTTCAGAATATATCAAAGTTATTTGGTTTAAATGAAATAAAATTAAATAAGTTACTTTTACTTTATGTAGATAAAAATTTTAATTCTTTCTTGAACTATACAAGAATTAATAGGTCTTGTGAGTTGTTGTTAAATACAAATAAATCAATAATAGATATATGCTTTTTGGTAGGATATAATAATATAAAAACATTTAATAATAATTTTAAAAAGTACAAAAATATAACACCAACAGAATTTAAAAATTCACTTGTTTGAAAAGTTTGTAATATGTTAAAAGGTAGTATTTACAGACTTTTTTTGATAGTTCTTAAAAATAAGTTAAAAAAGTTATTTCAATATATAATTTACTGTGGCAAATTACGAAAAAAAGTTTTCAATTAAAATGTAAAGTTATATTGAAGTAATTAAGAGATATATTATAAAATTGATTTGTTTATTAAAATAAAGTTATGGAGGGAAGAGCGTGTCAGATTCTAAAAAAGATAAAATATACAGAATCCTAGAATTATACACTAAATTATTAAATGGTGAGAGTATTAAAAAAAGTGTTGTTGCAAAAACTATTGGAGTTAATGAAAGAAGTATCCAACGAGATATAGAGGATATAAGGGAATATTTATCGAAAGGAATTAGAAAAGAAGATTTCACTGATGCGATAGCTTATGATCATAAAGAAAAAAATTATTATCTATTAAAAATTAGTGATAACAAGTTAAGTGAAGCAGAAGCTGTTATTATTTGTAAATTATTAATAGAAAGTAGAGCATTTAGTAAAAAAGATATTTTGAGAATAAATGATACTATTTTGAAATATAGTTCAGGAAATTTTGATAAAAGAGAAATAAAGAATATTTTAGATGAAGAATATGAACTATATGATGAAGATAATTATAAGGTAAAAAATATAGAAAAATTATTAGAAATATATAAGGCTATTAGAACAAAAAGTAAATTAAAAATTGAATATAATAATGAAATAAGTGTAATAATTCCAACGATGCTAATATTTGATAAGGAAATATTATTAGTTGGTTTTCTAGAAAATGAAGATGGCTTAATGCAAGAAAATGAAGAAAAAAGTTATAAAATAAATAAGATAAGAAGAATGAAAACATTGGGAAGACACAATATAAAATTTAATGAAAAGAAGCTTATTTTAAACAAAAAGGGACTTTGAGTCCTTTTTTATTTAAAATAACTCAAATAGAGAATTTTACAAAAAAGTAAAATTCTTTTTTTTTATAAAAAAACTAATAAAAAAGCTTGATTTTTCAAAAAAAATGGTGTATAACTTTAATAAGTGGAAGAAAGTGGTAAAAAGTGGCGAAAAGTGGTGATTTTATGTTTTCAGGGGAATATAATTGTAAAATTGATAGTAAAGGAAGAATTACTTTTCCGTCAAAATTAAGAGATCAACTAGAAGGAACTACTTTTTTTATCACAAGAGGTTTGGAAAGATGTATTGATTTATTTACAGAAGAAGTGTGGAATGAAAAAATAAAAAAATTATCAAAACTTAGTATGACAAATCCAAAACAAAGAGCTTATTTGAGAATATTTTTATCAGCAGCTACAGAGCTAACTTTTGATTCGCAAGGAAGAATAAGTATACCAAAGGCACTTAAGGAATATGCAAATATGAAAAAAGAAATTACAGTTACAGGTATAAATGATAGAATTGAAATTTGGGATACTGAAACTTGGAATGTATATCTTGGAGAATCAGTGTTGAATTATGTAGAAATAGCAGCAAGCTTAGAAGATTAGGAGGCAGAATGTATCATAAACCTGTGTTATATAACGAAGTTATTGAAAATATGATTAAACCAGAGTATAACATATATGTTGACTGTACCTTAGGTGGTGGTGGTCATTCTGAAGGAATACTTAAAAATAGTAAAGCTAAGTTGATTGCTATAGATCAGGATGATGAAGCTATTAAATTTTCAACAAAAAGATTAGAAAAATATTCAGATAGAGTTAAAATATTCAAGAATAATTTTAGTAATTTAAAATATGTTTTGTATATGGCTGGCTATGATAAAGTTGATGCTATTTTAATGGATATAGGTGTTTCATCTAATCAATTAGATAAAATAGACAGAGGATTTTCATATAAGAAGGAAGCCTTTCTTGATATGAGAATGAATAAGGAAAAAGAACTTACAGCATATGAAATAGTTAATAAATTTACTGAAGAAGAAATAGCAAATATAATATTTAAATATGGTCAAGAGCCGAAAGCTAGAAGAATAGCAAGATATATTTGTAAGTATAGAGAAGAAAATGAAATTAAAACAACTACACAATTAGCAGAATTGGTTATAAGAGCAATAGGAAAGTCAATGAAGAAACATCCAGCTAAGAGAACATTTCAAGCACTTAGAATATATGTTAATAATGAACTAGAGGTTCTAGAAAAAACAATTGATGATGCTATAGAATTACTTAATAAGGGTGGAAGATTATTGATAATTACATTTCATTCATTAGAAGATAAGATAGTTAAGGAAAAATTCAGATATTATGAAAATCCTTGTACTTGTCCTAAGGATATACCAATTTGTGTGTGTAAAAAAAAATCATATGGAAAAATTATTAATAAAAAAGCCATAGTAGCAAGCGATTCTGAATTAGAAAGTAATAATAGAGCACATTCAGCTCAACTTAGAATATTTGAAAGGATTTAAAAATATGGAAAGAGTAAAAAGAGGTATAAATAGTAGAGTAATAGGTAATAAAAAAGTTAGTACAAAAAGTAGAATAATTTCAGCAGTATTATCAATGCCAAGTGCTTGTGTTTCATTGGTATTAGTTTTTGCTGCAATAAATATTTTTTCATCAGCAAGTCTATATGCAAGTGCAAGAAATAATGAAGTATTAAGACAACAATTAGTCGCTTTACAAAAAGAAAATTCTAGTTTAGAAGAAAAGAAAGCAAACTTAGTTAATATTAGAGAAATCCAACAAAAAGCAAAATCAATGGGTTTTGTTCATAATACTACTATTAATTATGTTAAGTAAGTTGATAATTGTCCTATATTTAAAGTATACAGTATAAAAAGTTTCTTGTCAAGAAACTTTTTGAAAAAAGTTGATTTTTAATACAATGAAATAGAAAGCTAGATTGAATCTTGCTTTTTTTTGTTTACTTTTAAGAAACTATATTAAAAAAGTTGATTTTTAGTAAAAAGTAATATATAGTATTAGTAGGTGATGTTATGAATGTCGGAGATAGAATAAAAGAAAAAAGAAAGGCTAAGAAAATGACCTTAGCAGAATTAGGTGAAAAACTTGGCTTACAGAAGTCAACACTATCTAAATATGAAAAAAATTTAATAAATATACCTAGTGATAAATTAGAAAAAATAGCCTATGTACTTAATACAAGCCCTCAATATTTGTTAGGCTTTGAAGAGGATTATGACTTTGTGGATACAAGTATGCTTAATGAAGAGCAAAATAAAGAATTAGAAACAATATTATCAACTAATAATATTATGTTTTTTAAAGGAAATATAGCTAATTTAGAAAATAAAGAAATGCTTCGTAAATCTATAACAAAGGTATATATAAAAATGCTAAAGGATAATAATGAAATATGATAGAAGAAGTAGTTCGTTATTCTAAGAAACTCAAAAATGAGTATTCAAGTATAGAAGAGTTACTAGATGAAAATGATATTATTTTAATAGAAGATGAATATATAAATGAACTTGAAGCATATACTATTAAAATACGAAATAAAGATTTTATAGTTATAAATAAAAAAATTCGAGGATTAGAAAGAAACTTTATTATCTGTCACGAAATATATCACATTTTAAAGCACGATATAGATAGTAGGTGCTTTAGCAGGATAAGAGGAAATGATAGATGTGAAATAGAAGCTAATATTTTTTCTATATTCTTTTTAGGTATACAGAACTATATATCTACAAATACAAAAATTTCAAAAATAATAAATCAAACAATAAATACAATAAGTTCAAGTTGTTTTTTCTAACTTTACAATTAAATTTATTATTGATATAATTAAGTAAGACTATTGCGATATAGAAAATTGCCTAGTATGAGAGGAGAAATAAATGAAAACTATGGACGGTAATCAAGCCGCCGCATATATTGCATATGCTTTTACAGAACTTGCAGCTATTTATCCTATTACTCCTTCATCTACAATGTCTGAATATATAGATGAATGGGCTTCACAAAATAAGAAGAATATTTTTGGGCAAACAGTAAAATTAATTGAAATGCAATCAGAAGCAGGAGCAGCAGCTGTTGTACATGGTGCATTGCAATCAGGAGCTTTAGCAACAACATTTACAGCATCGCAAGGGTTATTACTTAAAATTCCAAACATGTTTAAAATATCTGGAGAATTGTTACCGGGTGTTATTCATATAGCATCTCGTAGCATTTCAACTCATGCCTTATCAATCTTTTGCGATCATCAAGATGTATATAGTGCAAGGACAACAGGTTTTGCAATTCTAGCGAGTGGTTCAGTACAAGAAATAATGGATATTGCACCAGTTGCACATTTGTCAACCATAAAGGGTAGAATTCCTTTTATGCACTTTTTTGATGGTTTCAGAACTTCACATGAAATACAAAAAATTAATGAAATATCCTATTCTGATTTAGAAAAATTAGTTGATTACGAAGAATTAAAAAAATTTAGAAAAAGAAGTTTGAATCCTGAAAAACCAGTTACAAGGGGTACATCACAAACTGAAGATATTTTCTTTCAAGCAAGAGAATCACAAAATTTATTTTATGAAAAATTACCCGATATTGTAGCAGAATATATGGGGAAAATAAAAAAAGTAACTGGAAGAGAATATAAGCCATTTATGTTTTATGGGGCAGAAGATGCAGAGTATATAATAATTGCAATGGGCTCAGTTACTCAAACTATAAAAGAAGTAGTAGATTATTTAAATGAAAAGGGGAAAAAAGTAGGACTTATTACTGTTCACTTATATAGACCATTTTCAAAAAAATACCTATTTTCAGTTGTTCCAAAGACAGTTAAAAAAATAGCTGTTCTTGATAGAACCAAGGAACCAGGTGCTTCTGATCCTTTATATCTAGATATTAGAAATGCCTTTTATGATTCAGAATTAAAACCTGAAATAGTTGGTGGAAGATATGGTTTATCATCAAAAAATACAGGTCCTAGTCATATACTTAGTGTTTTTGAAAATCTATTTCAAAAAGAATCTAAAAATGATTTTACCATTGGTATAATTGATGATGTAACCTTTAAATCTCTTAATGAAAATAAGGAATTTTATCTTGAAAAAAAAGAAATAGAATGTCTTTTTTATGGTTTAGGTTCAGATGGTACAGTAAGTGCTAATAAGAATAGTATAAAGATATTAGGAGAACATACGGACTATTATGTTCAAGGTTTTTTTTCATACGATTCCAAAAAAGAGGGTGGCTTAACTAGATCATATTTAAGAATTTCTAAAAAAGAAATTAATGCACCATATTTAATTGAAAGACCATACTTTGTAAGCTGTTCAAGTTTTGCATATTTGTCAAAATATGACTTGCTAGAGAATATAAAGGAGGGTGGAATTTTTCTATTAAATACACTATATAACAAGGAAAGTATAGTTGAAAAATTACCAGATGATTTTAAGAAAAAATTAGCAGAAAAAAAGATTAGACTATATATAATAAATGCAACAAAATTATCATATGAATTGAAGATGGGAACAAAAATAAATACCATAATGCAATCAGCTTTCTTCTATTTAATTAATATAATTGATTATGAACAAGCAAAGAAATATATGAAATTTTATGCAGACAAGGTATATTCAAAAAAAGGTCTTGAATTTGTACAAAGAAACTATGAAGCAATTGACTTGGGTGATAAGGTAGTTGAGGTTAAGGTAGATGAAAATTGGAAAAATTTAAATTTACTTATGAAAGAGATGAAATTATCAACTTTTATGCAAAAATTAATGAATCCGATAAATTCACTTAAGGGTTCAGAAATACCAGTTTCAGCTTTTAGAGGCTTTGAAGATGGTACTTTTTTACCAGGTTCAAGTGCATTAGAAAAAAGAAATATTGCAAGTCAAGTTCCACATTGGATACCTGAGGCTTGTATACAATGTAATCAATGTTCTTTTGTCTGTCCGCATGCAACAATTAGACCATTTTTACTAGATGATGAAGAATTGAAAAAAGTACCTAATGTAATACAAACTTTAAAACCTGTAGGAAGAGGAATGGAAAATTATAGATTTGTTATACAAGTATCTCCTGAAGATTGTACGGGTTGTACAGCTTGTGTAGATATCTGCCCTACAAAGGCCTTGGTAATGAAGCCAACTAATGAAGAAATAGAGAATGGTACAGCAGAAAATGCAAGATATATTTATGAAAAAGTTAAATACAAGGATAAACTATTACCTAAGACTTCGGTCAAAGGTTCACAATTTGCAAAACCTTTATTTGAGTTTTCAGGGGCTTGTGCAGGTTGTGGTGAAACACCATATATTAAACTTTTAACACAGTTATATGGAGATAGAATGGTAGTAGCTAATGCTACCGGTTGTTCATCAATATATAGTGCCTCAGCTCCTTCAACAGCATTTACAACTAATGAATGTGGAAGAGGACCAGCATGGGCATCATCATTATTTGAAGATAATGCAGAATATGGTTATGGTCTATTTGAAGGAAGTGAAGCTGTAAGAAGAGAATTATTACAAGATATATCTCAAGTTATTAATGAAAAAAGTGCTAGTATAGAGTTGATAGAAGCATTTGAACAATTTATTGAAAATCAAACTGATGAAAATGCTGATAAGGCTCGAGAATTGTTAGAAAAAGAAAGAATGAATAGTGACTTATTACAAAAAATATATGATTTGAAGCAATATATGCTTAAAAAATCTATATGGATAATAGGAGGTGATGGTTGGGCATATGATATTGGTTTTGGAGGCTTAGATCATGTGTTAGCTAGTGGAGTAAATGTTAATGTATTAGTTTTAGATACAGAAGTATATTCAAATACAGGTGGTCAAGCTTCAAAGGCGACACCTTTGGGTGGAATTGCGAAGTTTGCAGCAAAAGGTAAAAGAACTAATAAAAAAGATTTGGCTGCACTAATGATGACTTATGAAAATGTCTATGTAGCAAAAGTTGCTATGGGAGCTAATCAAAATCAAACTATAAGGGCTTTTAAAGAAGCATATGAATATGATGGACCATCATTAATAATAGCATATTGTCCTTGTATAGAACATGGGCAAAAAGGTGGTTTATCTAGTCAAAGTGAAGAAAAATTAGCTGTTGAAGTTGGTTATTGGAATCTACTTAGATTTAACCCGAGCTTAATTGAAAAGGGTAAAAACCCCCTACAAATAGATTTCAAAAAACCAAATTTTGAAAAATACAGGGAATTTTTAATGAATGAAAATAGATTTGTTCGTCTAGTTAATGAAGATCCGAAAGAAGCTGAAGAAATTTTGGAAGCTAATAAAAAGGATGCTATAAAAAGATTTGGCTACTATGAAAGATTATCAAAACTAGATTATTAGGGGGGCTGTATGAAGAAAAATTATGGTTTTACTTTGGTTGAGCTTATAATTGTAATTTCTCTTATTTCTTTAACAAGTTTTTTTATTATCACAAACTATAACCGTAGTATTAATAGGGCAAGAAGCTATAATATAAAAAATAAAATAATTAATACTATGAACTATTTGCAAAAAAAATCTAATGTAGATGAAAAAATGTATGAAATTGTTTTTAATTTGGATAATAATAAAATAGAATATATAGGAAATACTTTAAAATTAGATGATAGATTCATATATGAAACAAATAATGTTGAGCATAATTTCACAAGAAAAATAACAAAAAAAGGGAATATTGACAGAGGATTTACAATAATAATCAAAGATAAAAAATCTAAAAAAATTTATGATAGACTGAGCTATAATACAACCAATGGGTTGAATATTGCAGTATTATCAAATGAAAGTTAAAATTCTATTACTATTTATTTTAATATATCCCATATATCTATACTTAAATACCTACAAAGGAAATGAAGAAATTGTAAGTAAAGGGGTATATGTAGATGGGAATAATATGATAGTAAAAAAAATAAATGGAAAGCTATTAATAAAAAAACAATTACTTAGTAATGAATATGAGATAAAGGGTGCAGGAAGCTACACCCTTTATTTCAAAGATAATGAAGTAATTGCCATAAAAGAAAGTAGATTTAATATATTTAGAAGACTTTTGGATAAAAGATTAAAAAATATATTCAGTAAAGAAATCTATAAATTTTCAAAAGCAATATTTTTAAATGAAAAATATTATTTAGAAAAGGATATAAAAATAAAGTTTAGACTGTTAGGTCTAAGCCATTTATTAGCCATATCGGGTCTACATTTCACATTAATTTATACTTTCGCTCAAAGAGCATTGTATTTTCTTGATTTTAGAATAAAAGAAATTTTTTGTTTGGTGATATTAACAATATATGTGTTCACTGTTGGCTTTGTGCCGTCAATTTCAAGAGCATATCAAATGCTATTTTTTTTGATACTTGCTAAAATTTGCTATGAAAGTATTTCCACAAAAAAAGCATATTTTCTATCTTTTGCATTCTCTTTTTTATATAATCCCTACCAAATAGGTGAAATTAGTTTTGTATTGTCATATGTTGCAAGTTTTTGCACAATCTTTTTAGAAGAAAAAAATTTATTATTAAAAAATCTCTATACACAATTAATATTAACGCCTTTTACCTGGATATATTTTAAAAAGATATATGTTTTTTCATTTCTTATTAATATCGTAGCAATTCCTTTGTTTACTATTTTAATTTATCTTTTGGTACTCACATTAATATTTCCTAACTTTATTCTAATTAAATTAACAGAAGAGTTTTTTTATTCTTTATTTAAAATATTACAATTTTTTACTCTTGAGTTTTAAGGATATGTATAGGATAATAAAGTATAATATAAAAAAGAAGGTGTGCATATGCTTTTATTTGCAATTATTATTTCCTGTTTCATTCTTTTTATACTATGTATTTTAAAAACTGGAACAGATGAGAAAAATTTAAAAAATTATGGATCTTATCCAGATGAGGTGCAAAGACAAATAGAATTAATTGAAGAATATAAAGGTAAATTTAAGAAAAAGGATAAATTTGCTACATGGATTTTAAATTTTTTCATATTTACCATAATATTTTTCTTTTTAGGTCTTTTCATTCGTAAGACAAAGTTTTTATATAATTTTATACAACTAATAATTTTAGGAGAAATTTTAAATGTTTTTGACCTCGTAATTATTGACTTATTATGGTGGAGAAATACAAAGCGTATAAGGTTAGTGAAAATACAACAAAAAGAGCTTTATCAGAATCCAAAAAAACATATTGAAGCATTCAAAAGAGCAGTTCTTATGTACTTCTTTATTGCACTTCTTGATGGGTATATATTAACTTTGTTTTAAAGAGAATGAATAACAATATATTATTGTAAAATAAAGAATGTAAATAATATGTTTAAGTAAAGAAAATATTTTAATAATAACACAAGTAAAGATGCCAATTTAGGTGAAACATTTGATATAACTAGAAGAAAGGTAGATAATAGACAGTTAGCAATGTTGATGCAAAAAATGGCAGATATGTAACGGATAATGTAGAAATTTTTGTAAGTCAAGATACAACAGGGAAAACAAAAAAGAAAATCCTAGATTCACTGAAATACAAATAGGAAAGAAATTTAATTTCTTAGATAAAGGTATTAGTGGTGTTGTGGCAGGTCAAATAAATTCAACTTTAAAGGATGTTGTAGTTGGATCTCAATTGAAATATTAAGGTTGTAAAAGATAAAAATGGTAAATTCCATAAAGGAACTTTATGTGGAGAAGAAGTAGAAGCAAAAGATTCAAAAGAAGCAGTTAATGGAAGGCGACTATATAACCAAAGGCGAAGTTGATGAAAAAGTTAAAAATATTGAAGGTGTAGGGCTAGGTGTAATGCTTGGGGATAAGAAATCAAGAATGAAATATCGAGAAAAATCTCAAAATGTTAAGGAGCTTGAAGAAATAAATGAAAAGCAAGATGCAGAAATAAAGAATTTAAAAGATAAAGTTTCATTATTTGAAAAAGAGAATAAAGAAATCAAAGAAATGCTTATGAAATTATTGGAACAAAAAAAATAAATTCTATTTTAAATAAGTAGTTTTAGGCTTAAAAAAGTTTAGAACTACTTTTTTTATTTAATTTTACAAAAAGTTAAAAAAATGAAAATAGCAGTATTTACAATAGTTTCAGCATATATGGAAATATAACACTTGTTATAATAAATACTAACAAACTTAGTGTTTTTAGGATTTTAAGGCTAAAAAAATAAATTTTTAACAAAAAAAAAAAAAAAA